>JBJYWI010000294.1:0-3682 GCA_046259385.1 Anaerolineales bacterium | reverse complement strand
ATATTCATCGGACTTATCGGAAGGCACCACCCCGTGCCAGATTCTCGCGATCATAGCTCCTCCTGTAATTGCTAGATTTTAAATTGTTACGTAAAAATAGTTAATTCCAAAAATTGACGCCATTCTACCCAGATGAGCAGTGTCAATAAACTAATAAAGTCCTGAGACATTCATGTCTCAATCCACGGGTTATTGTTCAGCCATATTTTATTTTATTTTACTGCCACAAACCAAATCTCTTCGACCTTTTTATTGATAAGACTCATGATATTATATAGACTAATATCATTCACATCACCGCACCCTCATCACTGCCAGCAATTAAATATATAAGCCAGCGTCTTCTAATTGATTCCATGGAGGGGTCGTAAATGGAAGAGCTCTCACAAATGGACTGGCCATTCTTTATCAATGGAATAGGCGTTCTATTCACCATAATTGGTGTGTTAATTGCCTCGGCTGAATTTTATCTGGCGCTATCAAACCGGAACCGCCCTCAGGAGGAGAGAGAGGGGCAGGGCGGTCTGAGAACATATAATTTATTAAAAAATACTCTACATACACTGAGAAAAACGGGCCGGGCCATCAGTCCAGGTAAGGTTGAAAATGGCTCTCAGGTATTCATCAGCTACAAGCGGGACGTTGAGCCAGACGAGAAACTTGCCCAAACACTTTTTAAAGCACTGGTAAAAAGAGGCCATTCACCGTATATAGATAAAGAACTCACAGTGGGGATTGAATGGTCCAAAGAAATCCACCGCCAGATAAAACGATCAAATTTCATGGTGATCCTATTATCCAAAGGTGCCGCTGCCAGTGAAATGGTAGCAGAAGAACTTGAACTTGCAGAAAAATCCAGGGCGGAAACAGGATACCCGATCCCTTTACCCGTGCGTGTGAAGTTTACAGAAACATTACCCTACCACTTGCAGAGATATCTCGGAGATTTGCATTACGTTTTATGGACTGATGAAGCAGATGATCTGCATACTCAGGATGCATTGTTCAAGGCAATCGAAGGAGGGCTTGAACTTCCCGAAAAAGAAGTAACAAAACAAGCTCATGCCGATCAGCGCAAACCCCAGATTCAAATAGACCCTCGCCTGTTAGAAGTCCCCTCAGGTGCAGTAAATATTCAATCCAAATTCTATATAAACCGCGAATGTGACGTTGCCATTCACCGCCAGCTGCGCAATCCTGGAAGCACCACCACAATTCGCGCAGGGCGCCAGATGGGTAAAACGTCCCTGTTGGTGCGCGCTGTCCATGAGGCAAAACAAAAAGATTTGCGGATCGTCTACCTTGACTTCCAGCAAATACACCGAACAGCTCGCAGCTCTCTCGATCACCTGCTCAAATACATGTCTGATGAGATCAGCCAGCGGTTGTCCCCTGATCCAAGTAAGCTCGAAAAGATCTGGGCATCCTCCAGGGGTGCACCGGATAAGTTCAATCAATTTATGGAATCAGTCGTTCTAGATGAAGGCTGCCCCTTTATGCTCGCATTGGATGAGGCGGATAGACTGCTGGATGCCGACTTTAAAACCGACTTTTTCGCCCTCTTGAGATCCTGGGATTCACGCAGAGCCTACGATCCGTTATGGAACTGTTTACATATTGCAATCGTGATATCTACCCATCCTCACCTGCTGATCGATGACCATATGCAGTCCCCTTTCAACGTGGGGCTGCGCCTGGAATTAGACGATTTTAATCATAAACAGGTGGAGGACCTCAACCAGCGATATATGCAGCGAAAAATAACTCCACTAAAGGAGGAGGAAATCCCGGGCGTGATGTCGTTGTTAGGTGGGCACCCATACCTGACCCGCCAGGCGTTTTACACTATGATAGAAAAAGGGCTCACCTGGAAGCAGCTGGAGCAAATCGCCTCCAGCGAAAGTGGACCTTTCCGGAGCCATTTACATTTCTACCTCTCTCAACTTGCGCAACAACCCAAGTTGTTGGAAGGATTACGGGAGGTGATTGAGACCAGCAAGGTCTCGGATGAAAACGTTCTCTACCGACTTTCCGCAGCGGGACTTGTTAAAGAAGATTCGCCCAACGGGGTAAAGATGCGCTGTGGTCTTTATGAACAATACTTCAAAAAAACAATTAATGCCTGAACCAGAAGCTCTCAGCCAGTTCTTCACAGTCGGCGGCACGCTGTCCCTGGACGCAGGCTCGTACGTCAGGCGCCCCGCTGATGAAGAACTGCTGGGGTTAACCCTCTCCGGCGAATACTGCAACGTCCTAACCGCCCGCCAGATGGGCAAGTCTTCCCTCATGGTGCGCACGGCTCACAGCCTGAAAAGGCAGGGTGTGCGCACTTCAATCATCGACCTGACCGCAATTGGAACTACTCTATCGCCTTCCGAGTGGTATTTCGGGCTGCTCAATCGCATCAGCAAGGACCTCGATCTGGATTTGGATGTGCAGTCCTGGTGGTCCTCCCTCGACCAGCAGAGCCCGGTCCAGCGCTTCAGCGATTTTCTGCGCAATGTTGTCCTCGAACAAATACAAGCGCCTGTTGTGGTATTTATAGACGAAATCGATACTACTTTAAAAATAGCCTTCACGGACGATTTCTTCGCTGCCATCCGGGCGGCATACAACGCCCGCGCAAGCGACCCGGTCTTCAAGCGGCTGAGCTTCGTCCTGCTGGGCGTCGTCCGTCCCGCCGACCTGATCCAAGAACGCACCCGCACTCCCTACAACATCGGCGTCGATCTCGACATGACCGACTTTCAGATCGGCGAACTCAATTCTTACGTCAAGGTAATGGAAACCATCTTCCCCGGCCAGGGGATCCAGACCATAAAATGGATCCTGGACTGGACCGGCGGGCAGCCTTACCTGACCCAGAAGATCTGCTCCGAACTGGTTTCACAGGCTATCGGCCGCATCTCCGAAGTGGATATTGACTTCCTGGTCGAAGACCTCTTCCTGGGTGAAAAAGCCCGCACAGAGAGCAACCTGCGCTCGATCCGCGACCGGGCTATCGGCATCCCGGACTCAGGCAGAACGCTCAGGTTGTACCGCCAGGTGCTGCGCGGCAAGCGCATTTTCGCCCAGGAACGATCTGTTGAGCAGAACGAGTTGAAGCTCACCGGGCTGGTGAGCGTGACACCGGACGGGTACCTTAAGGCGCGCAACCGCATTTACCGACGCGTATTTGACCAGAAGTGGGCTAGTGACAACATCCGCGCCACCACCTTCCAGAAGGTAGCAGTGGCCATGACCATCGTGGCGCTGGCCGCGATTTTGACCTCAGCCTTCCTGTACTGGCGTTCCCAGAACCAGGCAGCCGAGGTACTGGCACAGACCTATACCCAGGGATTCCAGGAGAGCGCCAGCCCTGAAGTACGCATCACCAACCTGGCTGGTATGTTTGGGCTGGGCGGCGATTATTCGTCCCAGGCTCGCCAGCTTTTTTTCGAACAATCCCAAGATGACCAGCAGGCCCTGTTACAGTTAGCGTCTCCCCAGAATGTTGGCGACGAACTGGTCAGCGTGGTGGAGGGGCTGTACCAATACGCCCCGGACGACAAGCACGGCAATGATCTCCTGGCAGTGATGGGTGAAAACTTGAGCCAGGTTGCCGCCAGCGGGGCGCCCAGCCTGGCGACTGAGATCGAGTTCTGGTTACAGGCTAGGGAATTGGCTGGGCAAGGTTTGGATG
>JBJYWI010000293.1:0-4346 GCA_046259385.1 Anaerolineales bacterium | reverse complement strand
CAAGCCTTATGCTTCACGGAATATATCCCGCACAGAATAAGAAGCTATTCCTATTAAGGGGTAAGATCAGCGCAAACAGCAAAGACCTCCATTTTAAGAGAGGCAGGATAATCACCAAATAATGCACTAGCCCTCCACCCCTCCCCAAGTCCATCCGAAGCATCTATAGGTTGGCTAGAGATCGGAACCATTTTATCGGTAAAATACCAGTCAAACCAAAGGTCGCTGTATTCTGAAAGACGAAAACCACCACCGGTAACTGAATCCCCTACATCACATCTAGCGGTTAGATCCTGGTATGTTTCAAAAGTTGCTAGTCGTACAACCAACTCACTTGTCACAGTGTAAAACCCCAGCACCCCGGCGGGTCCCGGCTCTCCCTGTTTATTCCAACTCAGTGGAGTTTCCTTGTTTTTGCATTGTTCCTCCCCGGCAACTACTCTCATGGAACCATCTTTGGCAACACAAACATTGATAATATTTTCGCCCTGGGCCAATGCCAGGTAGGCTGTGCCAAATAAGGCGATACCGACCACGAAAACTGTTATACCGATCGTTACGAATGTCTTTTTCATTTTTCTCTCCTTATAAATTTTTTTCACATTTATTTCCATCGTCAGGTGGAACGGTTACACCTTCGCTGCCATTGTATGAAGTTCTTTCATCGTTACTGTTAGTCGGCGCCATCAGTTCCTTGATAGTTATTAGGCGCAATAATGTTATTAGGCGCAATAATGAAACGCCGAACCGGGAACGTTTTTTCGCTTATGGGAGGAGCTTTACGAAACGTGGTACCAACGAGCAAGGCACCGCGTTCTTCGCCTGCAGAATTAACGATCCAACCCGCTTTGATGTTATCTTGAGCAGCTTGATCACCATATACTTGATATATCCCGGTATTCTCCCCAACATTGGCAGCAGCCGTAAATGAATACGTGTTTCCATTACTTAGAGTCACCTCACCAGTAATACCATCATCCACAAAGCGTGCCACAATATTTGCACCTGCATCATTGGTCAAGCTGAAATTTGTTGGGTCGCTGACAGATCCTCTAAACCATTCGTAAATTTCTTCATCGCCATTACACACATAAACGATCGCCTCATCGACTCCAACCATTAAAGCAATAAAAGCGTCAGTTTTATCTACATTACCTACAAATCCGTTTTCACCTTGAACATCAAAAATGGTTGTGTCCGAATCTGTCTGTGAAATTCCACCACATGAAGCAACAAGAAAGCCGATCAAAAGCAAAATAGTCAAGCTTGATTTTTTCATCCTATTTCTCCATTATCTTTTTTGATTAGTTGTTGGGGGCAATAATATTATTTGGCGCGATGATGTTGTTCGGTGCAATGATGTTATTCGGGGCGATGATCATGACATATCCGTATAGATTGTTGGGAGCGATAATTCCAGTTTCCTCTTCAAAACCTTGATAGAATTCGCTAAGTTCGTTCCAATCTGCATCTAATACAGGGGTCCCTTGAATGTTATTTGGGGCTATGATGTACATTGTGCCCGTTCCATTCACATTGTTCGGAGCAATAATTTCTAATACAAGCACGGAATCACTCGAGCCATCGAATGAATTGATATCTGTTCCTGGTGTGACGAGTTCTACATTATCCAGTAATACCTCAAACGGGCAATCATCGAAACTGACACATTCTGAGGGAGGCGGATCACCAACATCGTCGTCAGCTAAGACAGAAACGGGGAAGGCGAAAACAACCAACATTGTTACCAACCCTACCAAGATTTTTTTCATAACATTTCTCCTTTTTTGAATTCTGTATAACAATATCAAAGGGCTGGGGTGGTTGTCACCACCCAAAAGGGTAGAATTTGGAGCGGATTCGGTATAATAGTTTAAATGGAATTAAATGAAGATATGGCCCAGGTCTGGATAGAACCCTTCAACTCTCGCGAGCTTGAAGTCCTTCGATTGCTATCCGACGGATTATCGAACCGTGAGATCGCTAAAAGGCTTTATCTCGCGATTGACACAATCAAATGGTACAACAAACAGATATTTATAAAATTGGGGGTAAATAATCGTACCCAGGCAGCCAAGAGAGCTGCGGAACTCAAACTCCTGGAAGCGGAGCAGATTTATCTAGCACAGGGGAAAGAACGTGTAGTAGCTGGTAATCTCCCTGCTCAGATTAGCTCCTATGTAGGTCGCAAAAAAGAAATTGGTGAGATCAAAGAATTGCTGAGAAAAAATCGCCTGGTGACGCTCACCGGTGCTGGCGGGTCGGGAAAAACCCGGTTGGCTTTACAAGTGGCTGAAGAGCTGCAGGGGAGTTATCCGGATGGGATCTGGCTGGTGGAACTGGCCAATATCCATGAAGCGTCTCTGGTTATCCCGACCATTGCAAATGCATTGAACGTCACCAGTAATACGGATGCAGCCTTGGGTGAGGTGTTGAAGCGCAACTTGAGTCGCAAGCATTTATTACTTTTGATAGATAACCTCGAACATTTGTTGGATTCCGCCCCATTGATATCAGAGTTATTGGCGGCTGCACCGCAAATATCCGTGTTGGGAACCAGCCGGGAGCGCCTGCATGTTTATGGAGAGCAGGAATATCCGGTGCAACCACTAAACTTGCCAGATTCGAACAGCAGCTGGACCAGTGAAGGACTGAAAAAAGTTGAGGCCATCGCATTATTCATCAAGCGAGCTAAGGCTGTAAACCCAAACTTAACCCTGGATGAAGAAGCGCTTCAACACCTGGCCCGCATCTGCGTCCGCCTCGACGGATTACCCCTGGCGATCGAACTATGCGCACCGATGGTGAAAGTTTTTCCGCTCCGTGAGATCGCCGAGCGTATCGAAAACAATCTGGACTCCATCCCTGAAGGCCCTCGCGATCTACCAATCCGGCAGCAAAAATTGATGAGAACTCTGCAATGGAGTCTTGATCTTCTAAAAGAAAATGAAAAGCGTTTATTTGAAAGATTAGCTATATTCAGCGGAGGGGGCACATTGGATGCTGTCGAATCTATATGTGGGTATAGGAACTCTGGCAATATCGGGAATATACTCGCTGCACTGGTGAATAAAAACTTAGTGCTGGCTCAAGAGCGGCGAGATGGGGAAATTTACTTTACCATGCTGGAAACTATTCGGCAATTCAACCAGGAACGTTTAAAGGTCAAAGGCGAACTGGATCTGTTTTCAAAATTACATGCCGAATACTACACCCGGCTTGTAGAGCGAGCCAATGATGAGTTTAGCACCTATAAACATAAGTACTGGTTTTTGCGATTAAAGGTTGAACAGGATAATATCCGTTCTGCCGTGAATTGGGCCTTGGGAGCAAGTGATTCGAATCTTGGATTAAGGTTGGTAACCGGTTTATCCATCTATTGGAATTATTATGGTTTTAGTCGTGAAGCAATACGCTGGCATGAAAAGGCCCTTGAAAAATCAGAGAATGCTGAGCCGGTAATACGAGCGACTGCACAGAAATCCTTGGGAAGTTTATATACACTTGTCAATGAATTCGAACGCGGGAGATCTTTGTTAAATCAGGCTTTACAAACCTTTCGCGAGCTACATGATGAACGGAATGAGGCTTGGACACTAATCTACCTTGGATTTGGCCATATTGATCAATCTGAAGAACTACAAAATGGGATTGAATTGGTAAATCAAGGTTTTGATATTTTTAATAAATTGAATGATCTCGGAGGGATGGCGCATGCGCTTAATATTCTTGGTGAAATGTATCGTGTGCAAGGGAATTTAAAACGCGCTAAGAAATGTTATCAGGAATGTGTTGAACTCACACTGGAAAGTGGCGAGTTGTTGCGGGAGGCTATTCAATATACGAATTTGGGAATGATGGCTTACGAGGAAAAAGAATACTTATTGGCCGAACAAGATATAAAAAAAGGCTTGTCTATTTTATTAGAATTGGATGCAGGTTACGGGCTATCTTATCACATCGCTTCTTTGGCAGGACCCAGTTTGGCTTTGGGTAAGCCCTTACGGGCTGCGCGCATTTTGGGAGCCTCGGCTGGTGGGATGGATTCTTTGGAAACGGTGTATCAGCTAGCCGATAAATCTGAATTGGATCACTTATCAAAGGATACACTCGAGGCTCTAGATAATGAAGCCTTTATGGAAGCCTTTCAAGAGGGACAGAGAATGTCTTTGCAAGAGGCTGTCGCATACGCTCTTAGCGATTCGAATGAAACTGAATAAGTAAAGGCGGATGGGGTTACCCATCCGCCAACTTACAGCTTACTTATGTGGAGGAAAGAGTGGAATCTGACGCTTATCGTCGCTAGGGACTTCTGGTTTGAAAGTCAGGGACTTTCTGCCAGGCTA
>JBJYWI010000292.1:0-2156 GCA_046259385.1 Anaerolineales bacterium | reverse complement strand
TTCGGATCGCGTAACGCAGTGGAGCATACCTTTAGGTAACAGCTCACCGTAGGGGCACAAGTTTTTGAGAAAGACTTTGCATCATGTAGAGTCTTTTTCATTAATCACAATCCCTATCGTTTAGGGGACCAGGAAGTTACCCTTTTAATGCTTGACCGGATTCGAACCGCGAACCGTACCCGGAAGGTGCGAAGCACCGGAGTGGTTCGCGCAGCACCCCCGCAGGTGGATCTCCGTTGGGGTAGCAGAACGCAGTGCAACATCGTGTGCTTTTTCCGGGACACAAGTTTTTAAGAACCGTTCTGCTTATAATGTGGAATGGTTTTTCGCGAAAGGATGTATTCCTTTCATCCATTTCATAAACCCAATTCAGGATAACTGTGGAAACTTCAATCCACTTTGATTCCAATGGCAAATTGGCATAATCGGGTTTTAAATTGAAACCAAATACGCAAAATTTGGAAAATAATGGTTCGATTCCCCGTGGGTTTTAACAAGCAGTATTGATATTTCTCTCATAGTATAATTTTTTTGGTGAATACATTGCGAGATAAGGGATATGGACCGGCTTTAATTCAGACCAAGCTGAACCGGCCAGCTTTGCCTGTAGACTTGGTGCCGCGCCCACGTTTGACCGCCTGGCTCGAGCAGCGCCGCAGCAGCCCACTGACGTTGGTATCCGCTCCCGCTGGGTATGGTAAGAGCACCATGATCAGCTGTTGGTTAGAGAATGTTGGTTGCCCAACAGCCTGGGTTTCCTTGGATGAGCGTGATAACGAATTAGGGGGATTTTTAAGTTATTTCATTGCTGCCATCATGACGATTTTACCTAAGGAGTTACCCGAATCCCAGACCTTACTTACCACCACTCCGCTGCCCCCCCTACCTGCCATAGCAAAATTACTAGTCAATGAGCTCAATCAAATCGATAGACAATTCATCTTGGTTTTAGATGATTACCATTTAATTAAAAACCAAACCATCCACGACCTTTTAGCCGAAGTATTGCTCCACCCGCCGCAAAGTCTGCACCTGGTGCTAGGAACCCGGGTGGACCCACCGCTCCCCCTGGTATCTTTGCGAGCCAAAGGCCAGCTATCCGAGGTTCGTATCCCGTCCCTGCGTTTCAACCAGGATGAAACCAGACTTCTAATAAAGAAGATGACCGGTGCATCCATTAATAAATCTGAACTTATGGAGATAGAGTCCAAGACAGAGGGATGGGTTACGGGTATGCGTCTGGCATCTTTGGCGATGCGCCATCGTGTCGGGCATGAAAATCTGCAAGGCAAGTTAACTATTGAGAACAGCTACCTGACTGAGTACCTGGTTAGCGAAATCCTGGCGAAGCATGCCACCAGTACTTCCGAGTGCATGTTGAAAACATCGATCCTGGAACGGTTTTGTTCTGAGTTGTGTGAGGCTGTTTGTTTCTTAAGTCCAGAAATCTCTGAAAACGGATCCTCTGGTTCAGAATTAGATGGAAGCCGTTTTCTCGAATGGCTGCAAGCATCCAATTTATTTGTGATCCCGCTCGATGGCAGGCGCGAATGGTTCCGTTATCATCATCTCTTTCGAGATTTTCTACGCCAGCAGTTGGTCAACAAGATTAGTACGGAAGAGATCGGGGAACTACACACTACTGCAGGTCGCTGGTACGCTCAAAACGGCTGGATCGAGGAAGCCCTCTCTCATTTCCTGACCGCTGGCCGGATCTCCGCTGCCATTGAGCTTATCGCCCAAAAGCGGTATGGCTTGATGAACAACACCCAGTGGCCGCGCCTAGAACGCTGGCTAGGCTTGTTCACCCAGGAAGTGGTCGAAAGCTCGGCGGAATTATGGATGCTTAAAACTTGGCTGGCTTACCATCATGGCCAATTGGCTAAGCTACCTGCCTTACTCCAACATCTGGATGCGGTTTTGGCGAGGGATCCAAATCAGGAAAGAGCGGATAGACTTGCCGGTGAGATCAATTCTCTGCGCAGCCTGATTGCTTATTATTCAGGAGATGCCCAAAGGACGATCTCCTGGGCGCGACTTGCTCTCGACCAACTGCCCTCTGAACTGTGGATCGTGCGTGCCATGGTCCGTATGTATCTGGGTGGGGGCTTGCTAATGAGCGGGGACGTAAATGGCGCTTACCACGCTCTTTATAA
>JBJYWI010000291.1:23274-108336 GCA_046259385.1 Anaerolineales bacterium | reverse complement strand
CGCCGTTCCGCCAAAATACGCCCTCCCACGCCAGCAGCAACAATTAGCAGGGAATAGACCCACGCCTGCCACCAACCTAAATCTCCTCCGCACACAAATAGAACCAGTGGTATGAAGAGATACACCGCAATCAGACGGATCCACTGGCGAGAGGAAATTGTTTGAACCGCTTTTTGATCAACTATCTTCGACGTCATATCTTACTCCAGCCACGCTAGAACCAATCCGAGATTCCATCTTGCTACTTTTTAAATCTACCGTATACAATTCCGCCCTCGCCTACCACTAGGTTCCATCCTTCTTTTATGCTCCCATATATAGGCAATGGACATATTGGACAAATCAAATTAGTCGATCGCACTGAGGAGGGTACAAATATTACCTCCATATTCCCCGAGTCATAAATTGAATTTAAATCAGAAGTTTTTCGAAAAGCGGGGTAGTAAATAGATTGTTTTTTTACAATTGTTGCCATCTTCGAGCTATTTCAAATGCGCCGTTATACTGGACTGCACGCCCAATGGTTAATGATAAACATAAATAATAATCTGGTTATAGACCGGAGTCCAGTAATCAACCTTATATCGCTGAGAAGTACCTGCTGGTGAATTCGATTCTCCGTAGACACACACGCTCAACAAAGCCGTTCTACAGGGATGCAGAATGGTTTATGTTTATATCCACTTTGAGATTGAATCTTCAACAGGCGATCTTCCCAATGTATAAGGCTAATTTGATATCACTACATACTTGTTCTGATAATTTTGAGGTAAACGGGCTTTAATTTTTATGTTGACAAAATAATATTTATGCGGTATAAGTATTTTAAACGGTAAAAAATAATTTAACGCTAAAAAGGATTAAATTATGGATAAATTTACTCCAATGCCTGTAATGATCGTAGAGGACCTGGAAACCCTGAAAGTCTTGGCAGACCCCTTTAGAAATCAAATTCTTGAAATTCTCTCACAGGGTGCCCTCACGGTGAACCAAATCGCTGAAAAATTGGGTTTGGCATCCAGCAATCTCTATTACCATGTTAATTTACTTGAGAAGCACGAATTGATAAAAGTTATCGACACAACGGTGAAGGCAAATATCATCGAAAAACATTATTGGATTGCAGCATACGAATATAAACTATCAGATGATTTATGCAATTTTTCTACACCAGAAGGACAGAATTCATTAGCCACCTCGATGGTCGCACCAATTGAGACAACGCGGGAGGATATCATTCGCAGTTTAAAAGCCCGATCGCTGGCTATTGATCACGGCGCTGAAGCACATCCGCGGGAAGTAATCATCTATAGAGAGCTGCGCAACATACCGGATGAGCTTGCTATTGAATTTATTGACCGCTTGAAAGAGATTACGGATGAGTTTAATAGTTATAGAAACCAGGAAATCTCAGAAAATGTCCAAACGCATGCCTTGACTATTGCTTTTTACCCCAGTTTTTACTATAAAAATCCCAATAATCAACAACAATAGACTGTACCAGATTCTTGGTTCACAGACCTGTGATCGCCTACCCAAATAAATAATTCGCAAAACAGCATCTCTTAAACCAGCCAAATAAGGAGCTAAAGGATGCAGGGTTTTCAAATCATGATAAGGATGAGGACTTTCTTGATCATTTGGTTTGGACAATTGATCTCGATTATCGGATCAGGACTGACCGGTTTTGGTTTGAGCGTTTGGATTTATGAGCAGACAGGTCAGGCATTGCCAATCGCTCTGAACGCATTGTTTTTTAATTTGCCCAGAGTCTTGTTAGCTCCTTTTGCGGGCGCAATCGCAGACCGCTACGACCGCCGTTCCATCATGATCCTGGCGGATATCGGTGCTGCAGTTGCTACGCTGGGTGTGGTAGTCATGCTCTTAACTGGCAGATTGGAGGTTTGGCATATATACCTTTCCACTGTCCTCAGTTCTTCATTCAGCGCATTCCAAGATCCAGCATATAGAGCCTCAATCACTATGCTGGTGCCTAAAGAAGATTTGGCTCGAGCTGGCGGCATGGATCAGATGAGCTTTGCAGTTCAATCGATAATCACTCCATTACTGGCTGGTGTGCTGTATGCTGGGTTTGGTTTGCAAGCGATCATCGTGATCGATTTTGCTACTTTCCTTTTTGCCGTAGGTGCTCTGGCGCTGGTTCACATCCCACAACCCCAATCAGCAATTGGGGGGCCGGAGGATAGTGGAAGGGATTCGATGTGGCGCAACACCACCTTTGGGTGGAAATATTTGCTTAAACGCCCAGGGCTGTTTGGTCTATTATGTTACTACGCGGTTGTGAATTTCTTTTTGAGCTTCTCGAGTGTTCTTGTCGCGCCGTTGGTTCTTTCGAATGGAACGCCAGCCGAACTGGGTGTTGTCCAGACTTCCGGTGGTGTGGCAATGTTGGTTGGTGGCCTCATAATGAGTTTTTGGGGAGGACCAAAAAGCCGTCGTATTTGGGGCGTGATCGCTGCAATAGCCATTAGCGGCTTTGGTTTCCTCCTTGCTGGCTTACGACCATCTACTTCATTGATCGCATCAGCTCAATTTGTGATATTGCTGTTCATACCCATTTCGGCAGCTATCAGCCAGGCGGTTTGGCAGATGAAGGTTGCGCCGGATATCCAGGGACGTGTTTTTGCAATCCGGTCCATGATCGCTTTTTCAATCATGCCGATAGCCAATATTGCTGCCGGGCTGCTGGCGGACAAGGTCTTCGAACCCCTGATGGCTAAGGGCGGTTTTTTGGGCGGTACTATCATTGGGGTGGCAATAGGTGTTGGGTCTGGACGAGGCATTGCGTTGATCTTTGTTATTTCTGCGTTGTTCTTGTGGCTGTCCAGTATTATAGCTTTTGCCACACCGCGCATTCGAAACCTGGAACTGGAGATCCCTGACGCCATTCCTAACAGGCCCAGCGAAGTGCAACCTGAAATTGACGGGGTTTCCATTAAGGAGATGGTGCCCGTTCAGGGAAGCTAAAACTTATAAATTTCTACCAAATTGGGTTTACACATCAATTTCAATTAGGTAACACAAGTGTCACACGACGTTCCCAAGAGTCGAAACTATTTATGAAAGGTGTACGTGCAGTGAATTGTATCCCTGAATATCAGGAAGAGCCTCTGAGAAGATGCTGCACGACGCGGTTCGGTACACGTACCCATGGGGGCACAATTTTTCGAGAACTGTTCCGTTTATGAATTGGAACGGTTTTACGTATTTAACTAATTTTCTAGCAATTTAAAATATTTGAGAACTCAATAATTGATATTCCTTGATGAATATATATGAACGCGTGAATGACCAGGATAGTCTATCCCTGGGACCATTTCCTGGCTATTTCCAATGCACCGTTATACAGGACTGCACGCCCAGGCGTGCGATTTCCTTCGTTAATAACCATCGAGAGCATACTCGTTAAGGATGGTTCATATTCACACAAAATGCCCGATTCTCGCTGGGTTTCCATGAGGCTGAGATATTTCCCTGGTGGTTAAGCACCGAGGGGATTTTTTCTTAAGTAAGCTGTTTGCAGGTTCTCATATGTGCTCCTTTGACTGGGCGGTTAGAGAAGCTCTTATCCTACGAAAGCCTACCTCTCTTTCCGCTTTCAAAGGTTGCACTTGTTAGTTGAATTTACCAACAAATTTGTAGATATATCCGCTCAACTTCCACCACGCCCAATATGACAACATTCTGGTAGGCTATACTTTTGGAATATGCAAATCACAGATGAGGTCTTCCGAGCGTTTCTTAACTGTGAAACAAAGTCTAACCTAATAACATTAGGTGATAGAGGTTCCCAAAATGAATTCTTTGAGTGGGGGCGAATTCGAATGGATGACTTTAAGCAGAGGTGTCTATTAAAATTATGTTCTGCTATTACAGAGGATGAATGTCTAATAGGTGGATCGTCTTACCATTCTTTCGAACATAGTAGGTACCGTCTTTTTGTTGATTGTGTATTACAGACACAAGGACTCCAATCTAGGATTCACGCATTGGAACGAATAACTACGCCTATCGATAAGAAACAAAATCCTTTCACTCCGATTCGATTTTTTCCAAATAATAAGATAACTAAACAAGATAAGCTTCTATTAGCGTTTGATGCTTTAATTCTGGCTACTGTGTCAGGCATGGTACCTCATGTCGGAAAAATAATGCATGGTAAAAATCACAGGGTAATTAGAATTGAACTAGCTAGTTTATTAGAAAATACTAAAACTGTAGTTGACAAGATTACCACACAACAAAAAAATCCTACACCTCCACAGCTAATTTTGAATAAGCATTGCACCGAGTGTGAGTTTCAACCACAATGTCGCCAAATTGCCATGGAAAAGGATGATCTATCTCTCCTTTCAGGCATGACTGAAAGGGAAAGAAAGCGACAACATAATAAAGGTATATTCTCTGTTACCCAACTCTCTTATACTTTTCGTGCCCGTAGGAGGCCAAAGCGCTTGACCACCAAGCCAAAAAAATCGCTTGCGTTAAAAGCACTTGCCATACGCGAACACAAAATATACATTACCGGCAATCCAAAGCTGAACCTACTTGGAAATCCTGTCTTTCTAGATGTAGAAGGAATCCCTGATCAAAATTTCTATTATCTGATTGGATTACGCGCTAAGAGAAATGCCTCATACATTCAACATTCCTTCTGGGCAAATGAAGAACTTGACGAAAAGGAGATATGGGAATCGCTTCTTAAGGTCTTGGCAAAGATCGATAATCCTCAATTAGTTCATTATGGAAGATATGAGAAAACATATTTGAGGAGAATGATAAACCGTTACCCCGAAGTTGTTGATGACGCTTCTTTTCTAGATCAAATTATTAACCAATCTATAAATCTCTTGTCAACAATTTATGCACATATTTACTTTCCTACCTATTCAAACGGTCTTAAGGAGATAGCCCAATACTTGGGATTTCACTGGTCGAATAGTGCAGCTTCTGGATTAAATGCGCTCATCTGGAGATCAAAGAGTGGGAATATTCAAAAGATTCTGCTCTAAAACAGAAAATTCTTACCTACAATGCCGAAGACTGCGAAGCATTAGAGAAATTAACGACAGTTGTAATTCAGCTATGTGAAAAGCAGGCTGATCCTTCAAGATCAAATGATTTCAATTTTATCCATACAAATAGGCTGAAAAGAGAAGCACCTTATCATTTCGGACCGAATGAATTCTTGATTCCAGAATTGGAATATATCAACCAAACCGCCTACTGGCATTATCAACGCGATAAGATTTATATAAAATCTAGCGAACGGCTAAAGCGCATTTACAAAAGAAATGGTCGTGTTCCTACTAAACCACCTCCTGTAAACAAAAATATTGTATTGGAAGGGCGACTGTCGGTTTGCGCCGAGTGTGAAGCTACAAAAATCTACAAGTATGGCTGGAGGACCAAAATTGTTTATGATCTTAAATTTGGGCGAGCTGGCGTCAAAAGGTGGGTGGTGAAATATATTTTTGCTCGTTATATCTGTTGGGAATGCAAAGCAACCTTTTATCTTGAAGATAGACCATGGACGCGAAGTAAATTTGGCTCGGGATTGCGATCCTATATTATTTATCAAATTATAGAATTGAGAATTACTCAACGAGCTGTTGTTGAGAGCCTAAATCAATTATTTGGTTTTGACTTAAATACTGGTTCGATAACACGAATAAAAGCGAAAGCGACACAACTTTATAAAGTCACCTATGAAACAATTCTCAATAAAATATTACAGGGCGAACTAATCCATGCGGATGAAACAAGGATTAATCTTATAGGAAAAGTTGGATATGTATGGGTCGTCACAAATATGGAAGAAGTAGCATATTTATATACTGATACAAGAGAAGGTGATACCATTCAGGCTATGCTACAGGATTTTAAGGGGGTTTTGGTGTCTGATTTTTATGCTATTTATGATTCAATTGAATGTCCACAACAGAAATGTTTGATTCATTTAATAAGGGATTTAAATGGGGATTTGTTTAAACACCCATTTGATCCCGAATTGGCTGAACTGGTCCGAGATTTTGCGTTGCTTCTAAAACCTATGATTGACACGATTAGCAGATTTGGGTTGAAAGCTTACTTTTTAAAAAAGCACAAAAAATCAGTTGAGCATTTCTATGGGAAGCTATCAAGGCAAAAATTTGAAAGTGAGTTAATGTTAAATTATAAGAGACGTTTTGAAAAGAATCAGAATAAGCTCTTCACTTTTCTTGATTATGATAATATCCCATGGAATAACAATAATGCAGAGCATGCAATAAAAGCCTTTGCAAGACTCCGCAAAGTAATAGCAGGAACAAGTACAGACAAGGGGATCCAAGAATATCTTACTCTTTTAAGTATTTATCAAACTTGCAAATATAAGGGAATCAGCTTCTTGGAATTTTTACGATCTGGAGAAATAGATATAGATGCTTTAGTGATGAAATAAAATAAGGTACTTTGTATAGATAGAGGTTTTTATAATTACGTTCTATAGAAAGGAGATATTTTGCTAAACGTTAAATGCAGTTATTCCGCCCGTGTTGGAATGTAAATGGCGCGTGTTGAGAGTTTCGTTTCGGGCAAAGAATAGTCTGAAATAAAAGTATGGCTAACATCCACGTTACTTCAGTTACAATTTCCTAATAATCTCCAACTCGCCGTTATACTGGACTGCACGCCCAAGGGTTTATTAAAGACTTAAATAATTGTATATTAGAGCTTTGTCTTAAGACGACAAGGAGAAATTGATATTTCTGTCACCCCAAGAACTTTTTTACAAGAAAATTACGCCTATGTGGAATTAGAGGCTGGATTTTATGGTTCCAAAATTGGAGGCAGTATTGCTGGAGCAGATGGCTCCTGGCTGCGCAAGAAAGCCACCAAGGATTGGATGTCATAATCGTTCAGACGGCTTCCCCAGGCTGGCATTAATGTCTCCGGCAAACCCCCGGCGATAATCTGGTAAATGGCATCATCGGGGGTTTCTGAAAGAAAGATCTGGTTATTCAACGCTGGAGCCATGCGAGTACCATAACCATCAACTCCATGGCATGATTTACAGGCGATATTGAAGAGTTGTTTACCGTCCTTGATCAACTCCGGCGATGATGGAATATTCATGGCTTCCGTTTCCGGAAATTCGATCCCAGATTGCACTAGTTCAGGCCAGCGGTAAATCAGATCAACTACAGCCTGGATTTGGTCGGGCGGTAAAATATTCTTCCAGCTGGTCATCAACGTTCCTGGTATTCCGGTGTTGACAGTGTTAACAATTTCTTCACGAGGTAGAGCTCGTAATTCAGGGGAGTCAATTTCTGGTGCGATCCCCGTTCCAGCGCCGTTTGAACCGTGACACGCCGCACAATTTTCAGCGTAGACGTATAATCCATCCGCCAAGTTTTCTCCTTCTGGCAAGGCTTCAACAGATGCAAGCATTTCATCTGAAACATCCATCTCAATCACATCCGGAGGAGTAAGACCCAGTTCGGCAACACGATGCTCGACATAGTCCCAGTTCGCATTCTGAATAAAAATGACAAGATCGTCAATTTGCGGATTGCTGAATATTCCGCCTTCTTCAGCTGCCCAGGCAGCCATTAGTGTCCCATCCCTGCCGCGCGAAATCACTTTATATAGATCTAATTCAGACATCGAGGCAACCGAATCAAGGTTTAAGGGAGGATTTTCACCAATACCTTCACCGGCAGCGCCGTGGCATACAGCACAATTCTGAGCATAGAGTTCAGTGGAACTCTCAACAGCATTGCTGTAATAATGGGTCATTAATCCTTTCTGTTGAATGGGTTCCAACCAGGTATACAAGGGCATTACCAACAAGATTAAAAATGTTGAAAGTATGCCGATCAATTTTAGATTACTGGTCATGATTTTCCCTCAGGATAAACAATGTGATCTTTGCTGGGGCTGTTGCGCTCAATAGTAGAACTGGTATCAACGATAATTTCCCCTGCTTCATTGATGGACAAATTGAATAAATCCAAGGGGCGTGGAGCTGGCGGGTTCAGCACATCTCCTTCTATTGTGAATGCCGACCCGTGACAAGGACATATAAATTCTTCGGAGGCATGATCAAAGGGAACAACACAACCCAAATGAGTACAGCGACGGTAGATTGCTAAAAAGCCTCCATCAACAAGATGGACCAGGTAAAAACGCCCGTTCTCAACGGGTGTGACACTCCCGGAGGGATATTGTTGATAGGAGCCAAGATTAAAATCGCCGCCGAACTCACCTTCACTGCTGCGGGGAGAAAAAAATCGCAATCCAGCGAAGGTCAACTCGGAGACTGCGAAAGCGCCTAAAGCACCCCACCCAAGGTTTATAAAATCTCGACGCGAAAGGGTTTTTACAGACATGACTTAACTCCAAGGAAAAACCAACGCCATTCCCTCTCCTCTAAAGAAAATTCCAATTATGGTGAAGGTGAAAAATGATGAAAATAGCAAGGTAAATAATGCCTGACGGGCTTCACAGATCGAATTTCCCAATCTCCTTAAAAGTTCAAAGTAGCCAATCAGGAGCAGCAGAATTCCGGCGAGCGGCACCCAACCATTGCTGATGATGCTGGGCAGAAAAGGAAGCCAACCTGGTAAATCCAACCAGTATTCATTGAGAAGAACAAAAATGAATGTTCCAGCCATGCCCACCAGGAAGCTTATCGAGACTATCTGTCTTCCTCTTACCGAACGGAACCATATCCCTGCAGTTTCCATATCCTGGTCCAGGTAAGGCAGGATGAGTAAAGCCAGTAAACCCAGACCGGGTATGATTATCGCTCCAAATACCGGGTGAAAATGTAATAAAAGCTCCTGAAATCCCATGAAGTACCAGGCGGCTTTTGCCGGATTTGGACTGTGGGAGGGATTGGCGGCTTCTTCAAGTGGGGCATTGATAAAAGCAGACCAGGTTATTAGAATTGCCAGCCAGGCTAATGCAAAAACGAACTCCATACTCACTAAATGCGGTATCGTGGTTACTTTTTCTGTATGCTCTTCACCGTTTATCTGTCTGGGAGTAGTAATTTTATCCTTTCGTACCCGCCAAATGTGAAAGGATGCAATTGCGAAGATTGCCAATGGTATTAGCGCAATGTGGAGACCATAAAAGTTAGTAAGGGTAGCGGCACTCACTTCGGGTCCACCCAATAGAAGGCGGGTGATGGGTTCCCCAATAAGAGGAATATAGTCGAGCAGATTCGTACCTACCGTTACAGCCCAATAAGCTAACTGATCCCAGGGCAGCAAGTAGCCCGTAAAATTAGCACCAATGACAAGTAAAAGTAAAGCAATTCCCATTGCCCAGTTGAATTCACGGGGTCGTGTAAAACCAGCTGTATAAAATACTCTTAATAAGTGCAGAACTGCAACTACCACCATCAAATTACCGGACCAATGGTGAAGGTTTCGGATTAAATTTCCGTATGGAATTTCCGTCCGCAAGATTATCATGCTCTTGTAAGCAGCATCTGGAGAAGGTGTGTAAACAAAGATTAACATAATACCCGTTACTGCGAGAATGCTTCCCAGTAAGAGCAGCAGACCGCCTAAACCAAAGGTATACGTGAATTTTATTGAGGATTTTGAGACTTTTGATGGATGAATGTGCAGTATCAAGCTGTTCATCACCATTTTCATCCGCTCACGATCGCCACTTGGAGTGAGAGAGTCGCGCTGTATGGAATGGAATATGCGCTTAACGAAATGAGAATTTTCGACGGGTTGGGACTGCTTATCCGACATTGCATTTCTCCGGGGGCTCAAACGAAATGGAGGGAAGGATAAGCCTGCCCTCCATTAGATTACAAAACATAAAATATGCTGTTAGGTATTATTGCCGTTTCCGCGACCATTCCCTTTCCCATTTCCAGGACCTGACCATAATGCACGCCCATTGGGATCACGGAGCATAACCCGTAAGCCTGTTGCTACCTGGGTAATGTCTCCTGCCATAAACTGGTCGCCCTCGTAGAAACCGGTGACAACAATCTGATCTCCTGCTTGAAAAGTGACATTTTGATCAGCGAAAAAGCGCGGTTGACCTGTCTTGAAATTAATCAGCTCGCCTTCAAGTGTTCTCATCGTCATGCTGCCCCTCAGGAAAGATTCAACTGTTCCTTCTATAGTAACCCATTCATCTACTTGGGCTTGTGGCTCAGGTGAGTACTCGCCATTGTTCAATCCAGCATTTTTCCCCTGTTGGTTCTGTTCCCCACCACTCCATAAAGGCTGGCCAGCTTCAGTACGCAACTGCAGGGTCTGGCCATCGGCAAGAATAACCTGAGCTGCATGGATCGTATCCCCATCATTGGTTCCTTTTACAGTCACAGTTTGCCCAACCTGAAGGTTCACCCCTTGATTTTGCCAGTAATCCGGAGGGCCAAACTCGACATACACCTGCTCTCCATTTTGAATTGAAAAATGGAAACCAAAGTCATCGATTTCTGAGATTGTTCCAGTCTCCTGCCATGGTTCCCCAGAAAATCCTTCAGCAGCCGTAACAGGTTCAACAGGTTGCGGCACCCCTGGTGATACCACGTCGTTTGCTGGTTCCGGTAATACAAAATCCTGATTGGAAATAGTTTGGGGCGTTTCTTGTGTTGAGGATTGGTAGGCAATTGCTGCACCACCAGCTCCAATCACTGTCGTTAGCAATACACCGGTTATTATTTTCAAAAACATGATAAATCTCCTATATGTACCTGTAAAGAATGTTATCTACTGATATATGTGGGGGAAGTTTACATTGGTGTTGTGAAGATAATGTGAAGAAGACGTGAAATATCTGTGGGGATTTCTATTCTTTTTCGGTATAAAAATTAGTACAAATACTAACCGGATTGTGCCTTTTGAAAACACGAAAATTTCCAAATTTAAAACTCACGGGGGGAAAGAAACCCATGAATTGGTGTTTGACGTTTGGTCTCATGTTGTAATATAGGCGTAGTTTGTATGATAATTGTAGAGTGAGGAGGGATCATGTACATATCAATTCGAATTGCTGTGATATTGTTTTTCGGAATCTGGCTCACTTCTGCTTGTCAGCAAAGCCCAACATCCGAATTGAAAAGTCCCACACAAACGCAACTCTCTACGGCAACTCCGCAATTAGACCCGGATGTTGAAGAGTACGCGGTTTATGCTGCCCTTCTAAACTATAAATATGCAAATAAAAATACAAGGCAAATCTTGATTATGGATCAAACCAGGGCAAATAAACCAAAACTCCTTGAGCAGGATCTGTCATTTATCCAGGAACACACCCCCCTGGCGCCGGATCTGGTCGACAGCTTTTTGGAGCGCAACCAGCAGTCTTACCCGCTTAAACCGGTGCTGGATTTAGATTTGGAATATCAGTTCTTGACCCAGGAAGCAATCGACAAATTTCGCCCATTGGATGAAGCTAGCAATTGGAAATTGTTTTACCAAAAATATCCTGATACGGTGGGATTTTTACACCTCTCCCGGGTAGGTTTTAACAAGGATCTGAGTCAAGCGCTAGTGTATTTTGAACAATATCACTATGAGCAGCCGATCGTTGGCGGTTATTATTTGATTACCAGGAATAGTGGGCGCTGGGAAGTCAATGAAATTATGGGTTGGAATACGTAATGAAGTATTGAGTTCCTGCGGGCTGAAGTTCATTAGATTGAGAACAGTAAGTCGAAATATGCATTGAACAATTTTTATTTTTTAATACTTGGATTCAACTCGTTGTTACACTTACAAGTTGAATCCAAGTAATTAATTGCTGTTGGAAACTTAAGATTTTCCGGGGGAATGTTTATTTAGACCGCGACGAATTGAAATTATTTGTTAAAAGTCGCTTGAAATCCCCGAATAAGTTCCTGCTTTTCTGCTTGGGTAAGATTGGCTTTTGGGTGTAGCGGTAGATAAACCTTAGGCGGCATTCTACCTTCTGCAATGACCTCACTGATTTCCCAGGGTTCATCAAAGCGTCTTGTCCCCCACTCGGAGAAATTCAACCTTTTCCGCCCTTCAACCACATCTCTCAGAACTATATTTGACGCCGGCGGGAAATAGCTATACCATGGCCAGACCGTTTCATTGCTGTGGCAATCAAAACAGGCTCGTGAAGCAAGTTCACGGGTTTGAGGACTGTCCCATTGTGGTTCTGCGATAACTGGCGGATTTGTGTGGGCACGTCCATTAATTACAACTGAAGCGGCAACAAATATTACTACTATTCCAATTATGATGAACAGGATTGTTTTTTTCATTGTATTTGCCTCCAAATTGGTTAGGTTTCATAATATAAGAAAGAAGATAATCCAGAAGTTGTTTTTTTTGTTCTGCGTTGAATACCAAGGTAGTGGAAAGTTCCTTATTATCCTGGCATACCCTTATTTGAATTCGCCAGTTGTTATAGGATTTCCATATTGTTGATGATTTGGTTTGTTTTTTATTCCTTGGCGAAAAACCAATTGATTTACCAGCCAGTAAACGGTAAAGTATATAACGATCGAGAATGTAGCAATGTATATAAACATAACTGCTGGCAGGGACGAATCGGTTCCAGACATAAATGCGTGCAGGACTGCCCCAAGGTAAGCCAGCAGGCTGGAGTAATGAATATAGCGGAAGGTCTTCATTCCAATCCGTTTGCGCAGATAAAATGTGACTGTAACCAGCAGCAGGATGTAAAATGATATAACTCCAATCCCAATCCACTGAGGCCGGTATGGGGATGTGAATGGCACTATCAATTGGCTTAAGGTGAACGGCATATATTGGTCAGCCGTCAGCACTGCGATGTGCAGACCTAGAAATACTAGCGAAAGCAGCGAAATAAATTTGTGAAAATCAAAAGTAAATTCGCCGCTGAGCAAATTTCCTAATAATTTAGTGGGAATAAGCAGTCCCCAAACTGTGGACAACCAAAGCATCAGGTAAGAAACAATACCAGCCGACCGGGTTAGATACCAGGTGGTTTTTTCTGAGTTGAGATTCAAAAACCAATTCGATGCAGCCTTTAAAGATGAACCAGCAAAGGATGCCAGTACCAATCCTGCCAATCCCAGGATGATTGCAACCAAGCCAAAGGCGAGAAAATCAGACGAAATTCGGGTTTTCCTGGCGCTGTTTGCCGGGTAGCTCAAATTAGACGGGTTCATAAACAACCTCCTTGCTTATTTCAGTACCGCATAAACTGCCGTCCGGATTTACTGCAATAAACCACAACCCGGGGGTTTTTGCAGCCAGTTTTGTTCCCGCAGGACTTCCTCCGATCAGTAAGGCAGTTGCAAAGGCTTCTGCTGCAGTGGCTTTTGGAGCACCAACGCAAACGCTGACCCATTCTGTTTCTGCTGGATTACCGGTATGCGGGTCAATAATATGGTGCCTGACCTGGTCGCCGTGCACCCATCTCCGTTTAGCCGTGCTGGAGGTAGCCACAGCTCCGTTCTGGATCTGAAGAATAGCCAGCACATCGTTCTCATTGTATGGATCTTCCAAGGCAACGTTCCAGCCATGTTCCCATACAGGAGTACCCTGGAAGAAAATATCCCCACCAGCGCTTACTGCGCAAGCTGAAGTATATTCCGAGAGCAAATGGGTTGCTTTTTCTGCGATCCATCCCTTGGCAATTCCTCCTAAATCAATTTGTACACCCGAAGGCAGATAAACCGCAGATTTTTCAGGATCCAATTTGGATTCCGCCAGGCGAGATTGAAATGGCGGAGTGAAATTCATTGCCGGCATTGTTCCTGACGAACGGATCTCGTCCA
The DNA here is from genome assembly GCA_046259385.1 of Anaerolineales bacterium. Taxonomy (GTDB): domain Bacteria; phylum Chloroflexota; class Anaerolineae; order Anaerolineales; family UBA4823; genus CAVWDI01. Next base: position 94,556 of record JBJYWI010000291.1, on the reverse strand, counting down.
TGCTCCGGTCATAGCCAGCCTGCATCAAAGAAGGGAGAATAGAAGGGTCAAATAAACCGTTTGTGATCTGGTGCAGGTCCAATACTTCTTGGATCAGGTCAAACAAACCAGCGGAAGCAGTGAACCATTTACCGGAAGAACGGTTGAGAGAAGTGAGCTCGCTGTCCTGTCGGAAACGAGAGAACCGAGACTCACATTCGGCAATAAAATGCCTGACCCTCTCGAACCCGGGTTGAATGCTGGACCGATCGCCTTCAGCTGCCACCTGGATTGTTGTATTCATAGCCATATATTCATCGTATTCCATCAGGAACCCCCGGTTCGCAAACGAGGTGTTGCGATACTCGCATTTTTAAAGGTTGACTCAGAGACGGCGCGCTGCCCCAAATATTGATTTAGCGAGGGGATTGGTTCTAAAGCAGATTGGTTTAATGTGGAAATTTCCATCTGGGACGGCACCAATGGGGTTGGTTTTTGTGAGTGCGCCAGAAAAGCCCAGCCAAAAGTAAACGCGACTACTGAAATCAGTGAAATATATAGGTGAAGAAAGGTTTTCGTGAGTTTATGCATGGAATATCTCCTTATAGAAAGAGTTTCTCTAATAAAGTTTCAATCATCACCCTCAAAATGCTCGGCTCGAATCGGTTGGTTGTTCGAAATTAACAATCTCCCGTCGGCGGTGATTTGAATAACGCCTGCATTCTGCAGGTTCTGGATGAGATTCTGGTATTGGAGATTTTGCTGGTTGACCTGGTTGATCTGGTCGGCAGCCTGCTGCAGTTCGCTCTGGTATTGCAACTCGCGTTCCTGGTATTGAGAGATAGCTGCCTGTAAATCCCGGATCGAGGGTTTGTTAACAACAACCTGGGGAGCTGGTTGTGCTGCTGGACTGGCTGCGGTTGTATTTGGATTAAAAAATGCATTGAACCCAATAGCCAGGACAGCCATAAATATAAATGTAGCCATTGTCAATGCCGCGAACAAAGCCGGGAGAGATTTTTGGGTCGGTGATAGAGTGCGTTTCGTATGCATGAGATTACCTCCAAGTATTTCCAGTTTTTTCAGTATAGCGAATGAAAATGACAGAATGATGACAGAATCCATTTCCGGGCAGGTTCACCGCAATCAAATAATCCGAGATTGACTTTGTGAGTTGCCCCAAACTTGTCATTTAATATTCATTTTCACAGAGTAGAATTGAGTGTTGAAGGTCAGTTATGCGTATTCTGATTGTGGAAGATAACCGCAGGTTTCATAGGTCCTTAAGAACAAGCCTGGAAGAGGACGGCTATGCAGTTGATTCCGCATTTGACGGGGATGAAGGTGAGGACTTTGCACTCTCTGCACCTTACGACCTGATCATATTGGATGTGATGCTGCCTAAAAAAGACGGCTACAACTTGTGCCGGGACCTGCGTCAGCAGGGGATAAATTCGCCAATCTTGATGTTGACAGCACGGGATGCTGTAGAAGATCGCGTAGATGGATTAGACAGCGGTGCTGACGATTATCTTGTAAAACCCTTTTCGATGATGGAACTGCGCGCCCGCCTGCGCGCCTTATTGCGCCGGGACAAATCTGAAAAGATCGCCTTGTTGAAAGTTGGCGACCTCGTTGTTGACCCGGCAAATCACCATATCCAGCGCGGTGATACGGATATTAAACTGACTCCTCGTGAATTCAGCATCCTTGAATATTTTGTCCGTTCTCCAAACCGCATATTAACCCGCGAAATGATCTTAGCCCATGTGTGGAATTTCGATTTTATATCCGGATCGAATGTGGTGGATGTATACGTCCGGCGTCTGCGCCGGAAAATTGATGATCCTTTTGAGGTGAAATTGCTGGAGACCATCCGTGGGGTAGGCTACCGTTTATTAAGACCTGACAAAGAAAACAAACCATGACCAGGGAAACAATCAAGATTTCCCGGTTCTCATCCAGATTGCGGCGCCTTTTGCACAGTTTTCGATTTCGACTGACTTTGCTATTCGTAGCAATCCTGGCAGTTATCCTAGCAGTTTTTTCTGTGTTTATATATAACCGCCAGAGGCAAATCGTATATGTCGAGACCGAAAACAGCCTTTCAAGGCTATCATCGCAGCTAGTTGCTTATTACAGCTCTCAATTGACCTCTCAAGAAGAAGAAGATGAAGAACAAACCGCGCCGATACCCCAGAGCGACGTCCCATTGCTCCAAGACGATGCAATATTTGCTCTCGTTGATCTGGATGGTAAAGTCGCACTCCAACAGGGGGCAGCTCAATCCGATGTTTTAACTGCAATGATTGCAACCTGGAACAAATCGAAACAAATCCTGGAACCAATCAATTTCAATGTTCCAGGAAGCGATAACCAGGGAAGCACGGCAACAAAAGCCTATTTATTCGAGCTGAGCCCATTGCAGGTTGAACACGGCTGGGGAGGTTTTATTCTTCTAGCGTTGCCCATTGATCCCGATGAACAGCTGGCCCGGCTCGCTTTATCGCTTATTCTGAGCACGATGGTTATTTTGTTAATCGCATTTGCTGGAGGCTATTGGCTGGCAAACAGAGCGATGACACCAGTACAGGATATTGTACATACGGCTCGTGAAATCAGTGAAAGCGATCTGAACCGACGGCTTAATTTACAACGCAATGATGAAATAGGCGAATTGGCGGACACCTTTGATCGAATGCTGGACCGTCTTCAAGCAGCCTTCAAACGACAGCGGCAGTTTACCGCAGATGCCAGCCACGAGCTGCGTTCCCCCCTGGCGATCATCGAGCTTGAATCCAATCGTGCTCTTGAAAGAAGGCGTACACCTGAAGAATATGAAAAAACGCTTCGCCTAATTCAATCTGAAAACGAGTGGATGAGCAAACTGGTGAATGAACTCCTGCTGCTGGCACGTTTGGATGCTGACAGGACCGCAATGCGGGTTGAAAGGCTTGATCTTGGCGAGGTTGTGGTCGATGTAATTGAACGACTTACTCCTCTGGCACAAGCCAGGGACGTGGGCTTGAGAACTGGCTCACTGGACGAATGTTACGTCCGGGCGGATTATATCTTCCTGTCGCAGATGCTGGCAAACCTTATTGATAATGCGATCAAATATAACGATAAAAGCGATGCTTATGTTTTAATAGAGACTACCAGTAAGATATTGGATAGCCAAACCTGGGGGATTGTCGCAATCACTGATAATGGTCCAGGTATTCCGGAGGATCAACTGGCGCATATATTTAACCGGTTCTACCGTATGGATAAAGCTCGAGTCCGTCAATTTGATGAGAGCGATGGCCTCGATTCAGGCAGTGGATTGGGTCTAGCAATTGTGAAATCAATTGCGGAGGTATTCGGCGGGAATATAGAGGTGGAAAGCCGGGTTGGAAAAGGCACAGTTTTCACCGTTTGGCTGCCCGCAGATTTGTAAAATTATTCGCGGCGGTTTTTGAGTTCCCTTCAGATAACATAGCTCACGGTAATAATGTATTTATATGATAGGGAGGAATTCCGTACAGGAAAGACAGGGAATTACCATCAAAACACAGGGTAAGCCTCAATCAAAAAGAAGAGAAATCTCGAATCAATCCTTGAAATTCGACAGGACTGGCGCACTTGCTCTAGATACTTTAGTGAAAGCTTATGTTTAAATGAACTGTGACCTTACCAGGGATACCTGAACACATGCCTGCTTTCCGTTCATAAAGGGATGAATACCTCTGCCAGTTTTTCAGCCTTTATCCCCGGGGATTCAATTTCCCTTTTTTTATAAAAGGATTGAATTGTTTTAGTCAGGTGCTCGATGTCGGCTCGGGTTCCAACCAGGGTTTGTTCTAATTCTGGCAAAGCGCTGGATGGATAAAAGAAAAAATCCCCGGAGAAGTGCACTTCATCCAGGATGCCATCTTTGAGGACGGCATTGGCGCGCACAAGACCGCCGGGCAGCTTGAGGACTTTTTGGAGGACATACACACCTTCACGGATTTTGATTTGCTTGTCGCCCGGGCGGCGGCGGTCGTTGGCAAAAAGCCATTCGTCCGTGTTCATCTCGGTGAAAAGTTCATCAGCCTTAGAAAGCAGCAATTGATCCAATGCTTTGGCCTGTAATTCGCCCAGCAGTGGATGATATGCTGTGACCAGCCTATCGGCTAAATCTGACGTGGAGGGGATCAAGCCGGTTTCGCGTTTGATGGTACTCAAATTATCGCTGAGAGTCTTAAAAACCTTATCGCGGAACTTCTCATCGGATACACGCAGGCATTTGCTCATCATCTTGTAATTGAAATCCATGATGAAATTGCCCACCAGAACAGTCATGCCCTCGATTTCGGCAGCCCCATTGCCAGAGATTTTACGCCCATTTACAACAATGTCATTTACCGGCTGGAAAGCCGCATCAACGCCAAGTTGCCGGTAGACATCAACTACTGGCCGCAGGAATTGGCGGTAAAATTCGACCTTATCGTTGGGAATAACTGGATGGTCGCTGCGCATAATCAGCTGGTAAAAAAGCTGTTCGCCGTCCAGGTAAACTGCCCCGCCGCCGACTTCTCGACGAAACACAGGGATATTGTGAGCGCGAGTGAATTCCAGGTCAATTTCCTGTTCGGCATCCTGATGGCAGCCGATGCATACATACGGTGAGTTCGGGCGCAATATAAACAGCGCTTCTCGCCCCAAATAGGCTGCCGCGTGGTAAAGGGTCTGGCTATGCTGCCAGGATACGAGGTCAAGGAAGTAGTAATCCATATTAACTCAGATTTTTGGATTTCAGTAACAATTCTATCTGGAACCTTCGATAGAAATAATGCGCCACTGGTTAAGTTTGGTTATTGCGCGCTCCACTATCTCCGGTATCACAGCTTCGATGGTCGGGCTGAGACCAACGCCGATAGAATGGTTTGCCGGTTGGGCGCCGATCAGGTGCAAGTATTGGGGGAATTTATCGCGGACTTTTGCCAGCCCCAGGACTTCCTGGAAGCTAATCTGGTGGTCAGACATTTTGATACCGCGAAAGAGTGGAATATCGTCTTTTGCGAGCTCGACCACTGTCCCGGGCGGTTTTCCCACATTGACCGCATCCAGTATCAAGAGATGGCTGGCATTCTCCACCAGGGGCAGTAAATTCAGTCCAAGGGTACCGCCATCCAGGATTTCAAGTTGATCCTGTTCCCCGAGGCGGGCGCGCAACCCATCTAATGCGCAGATACCTAGGCCTTCATCGGTGTTCAGGGTATTGCCAATTCCGAGGACTATTTTCCGATTTGTCATATTTAATAAGAAAGAACCCGGTTCCTAACAGGAACCGGGTTACTTTTGAATTAACTCACACATACGTTCAAACCGGTAGCCACCTTGCCTATCTCGTTGCCTTCGGCGTCAATCATATGGATAGCGCAGGCCATGCAGGGGTCGAAGGAGTGGATTGTGCGCAGGATCTCAAGCGGCCATTCTGGTTTCGCCAGGGGCGTATTCACCAATGAGGCTTCATAAGCTCCAGGCGCGCCGTTATGATCGCGGGGCGAGGCGTTCCATGTGGTTGGGACGACCATCTGGTAGTTGGAAAGTTTCCCGTTTTTAATCACACACCAGTGTCCCAAGGCGCCCCGTGGCGCCTCCATATAACCGAAGCCTTTAGCTTGGTTGGGCCATGTTGAGGGTTCCCACTTGTCACCGGCGAAGGTGTCGGTATCGCCGGCTTTGATAGTTTCGATCAGTTCATCGTACCAGCCCAGCATGGAATCGGCGAAGACTTTTGTTTCGATTGCGCGGGCAGCAGTGCGTCCAAGTGTCGAAAAGACCGCTTCGATGGGCGCTCCTAAGGTCTTCAGCACGTAGTTGGTCAGTTCCTGGGTTTGCTCGTGCTTGGTAGCATACATCGCCAAGACTCGGGCGAGCGGGCCGACTTCCATGGGGATGTCGTTCCAACGGGGAGCCTTGAGCCAGGAGTATTTTTGATCAACTGCAAGCTGCTCATAGGGCGGCTGGGGACCGGTGAAATTGAGGGCTGTCTCGCCCTCCCAGGGGTGCAAGCCGGCTTGGTCACCTTTGCTGTACTCGTACCAGGAATGCGTCACGTACTCTTTCATAAGCTCAAAGTCGCGCGGATCGGGCTCCTGAATATTAGCGAGGTCGCGGTCCACGATTACAGCGCGCGGCACTAGGAATTGTGAGGTGTCGCTGTTGTCGGTGCCCGGGAATTCACCCCATGTCAGGAAGTTACCCAACCCTTCGCCAAGGGCAGCATAATCAAGGTAATAAGGCGCCACTGCTAATAAATCAGGAAGATAAACCTGATCAACGAATTCAATCATGCGTGTAATTGAGTCTTTGATAATCGAGAGACGTTCGGCATTGAGGGCTGTGTCGCTGTTGGGATCGATCGGCATGGGTACACCGCCAACAACGAAGTTGGGGTGGGGGTTCTTCCCACCGAAGATGGTGTGAATCTTGGTAACAGTTGACTGCCAATCGAGAGCTTCCAGGTAGTGAGTCGTTGCCAGCAGGTTGATTTCGGGGGGCAGCTTGTAAGCCGGATGTCCCCAGTAGGCATTGGCAAACAGCGAGAGCTGCCCGCTGTCCACAATAGCTTGCACTTTGCGCTGGATATCGCTGAAGTAGCCAGCTGAAGCATTATGCCAGTTTGAAATCGACTGCTGGATTTTAGCTGTCTCTGCCGGGTCGGCACTGAGAGCTGAAACTACGTCCACCCAATCGAGGGCGTGCAGATGGTAGAAGTGCATAATATGGTCATGCACATACTGCTGGGCGATCATCAGATTTCGAATCAGGTTAGCTGCTTTGGGGATTTTAATCTCCAGAGCGTCTTCTACTGCACGAATTGAGGCAAATGAATGTACAGTGGTGCAAACACCACAGGCACGCTGGGTGAAAGCCCAGGCCTCACGTGGGTCGCGTCCTTTTAGGATAATTTCGATTCCACGCACCATTGTGCCGGAAGAGTACGCTTGAGTGATCTTGTTGGACGCATCCACCTCGGCTTCGATGCGCAAGTGACCTTCGATTCGCGTTATCGGGTCTACGACTATTCTTTGGGCCATGTTTATCTCCTATTGCTCACGAAGCCATTCAAGGGCCTCTTTTTCCGATGTGAAATAGCGCACCTCACGGGTGTAATAGCTGTCGGGCAGTTCTAGAATCGCGGGGTCAATTTCCGCGCCAAAGATAGCCGCAGTAGGCATCATTGGGCGAAAAAGCTTCATGTACTTGGAACATTCTTTGCCGCTGGTTCCAGTCAAATCTATAAGCAGTTTCCCGCCGTAATCATAAAAGAAGTCAGCCAGTGATTGTACATCCTCGCTACTGAATTCTGCCGTATGGTGGCAGCGCAAGATGCCTTTTTCGACAGGTGTAATCGTAAATGCTGTCATCATTGTAAAAAGTCTCCTATTCTACTAATGCGTCGGCGACCAATTGCGATAAACCGGCCACCTTGACATCCAGGTTGAAATGCTGCACACAGTCGGTAAATTGCAAGCGGCAGTTGGAACAGGCCATTACCACCGTTTGCGCGCCAACCTCTTCGAGTTGTTCCATCTTCAACTTGAAAGCTGCATAACGCAATGGATCCGCATCTTTTATGGCGATCACGCCTCCACCCCCGCCGCAGCAAATGGCTTCTTCTTTGTTAGGGGTCATCTCTTTGAAGGAATCAGGTGCCAGAGCTTTGAGTATCAGGCGCGGCTCCTGGATATGACCACCTTTGCGTTGTATCTTGCATGCATCGTGGAATGTGATTGTGCCGTTGTTGAGCGAGCCCATATCCAATTTAATACGGCCACTACTGACATATTCTCCCAACAAATGGGTTATATGCGTGATTTCCAGGTCTTTGGGCACATCAGTGATGTTATAGGCTGTCCAGCGCAGGGCATCATATGCATGGCCGCATTCTGTCACAACAATGCGTTTAACACCCATCTCGGCGGCATGATCCAGAATTCTGCGTAAAAAGAGCACCGTTCGTTCAAGGCTGCCTTCGTAGAAGCCAAAGTTGACAACTTCACGGGCTTTACTGCTGAGAGTCCAGTTTTCACCGGCCGAGTTGAGAATTTCGGCAATAGCAGCCAGATTCTGGGGGAATTTCATAATCTCGATAGACGAGAAAACAACCAAGGTCTCAGCACCTTCTTTGTCCAGGGGAATTTCCACATCCCAGTCGTCCGTTACCCAATCCAATCGGTCGGCGAAGACATCGTCGGTTACCCCGAGAGGGCTGCCTTCTTCAAGTTGCATGTCCACTGCCGCTTTCAGGTCGGCAGGCACCACACCAGCTTCAGCCAACCCGGTACGCACATCGTGGATCAAGGTTCCCAGGTCAATCCCCATCGGGCAGACCATTGAGCATCTATTGCAGACTGTACAGGCTTTAAAAACGTAGTCACTCCAATCGAGCAGGTCTTCGTCGCTGATTGGTTTATCAATCCCAAGGGCAAGTTTAGCCTTGCCACTGACGGTGAAGCGTTGTTCGTAAGCCCGGCGCAGGAGTTCAATTTTCCACACCGGGGCGTATTCGGGCACTCCGGTGGACTGGTAGAAATGGCAGGCTTCAGCGCACATGCCGCAGCGGGTGCAGGCTTCCATTTGAGAGGCTACCCAGCCCCCGGTTTCTTTAACAAAAGTATTTAAGGCTGTTTGATTTGACATAATTGCCTCCTACGGTGATACTGCTCGCTTGCCGAATTCTGTGCCGTGGATGGTGCGTGAGAAGAAGTAGAAAATAAAGTGTGAGATTCGACTCATGGGGATCCAAATCAACAGTATGTCCACGCTCAGCATATGCAGGCTGAAGAGCACTTCGTAGCGGAAAAACAGGTGGTGGGTCATTATATAGCCCGTCACCATCGGAAGGAACACAAATAACCAATTGAACCATTCAGCCGGGCCGCTGATCAACCTTAACACGGGGTTTACCAGACGATTGATCAGCAAGATAATCATGGCTACAATCGCTACTGCTGCAAGCCAATCCACAATGGGCAGCGGTAGAGTTGGCCAGCCAAACCCGAGCAGACTCTTCCATACCAGCATATGGGGAGTCCCTAACAGGATAGCAGCGAACAAGCCAAGATGGAACAACCCACCCGCAATGTAGATGACCGGGTTTTTGCTGAACGTACGCTTAACCCAGGGGATGAAGGGCCAAATCAGGATGCCTTTCAGGAAGGATTTCACAACTCCCCCAAGTTTGCTCCCCACAGCAGGCGTCTGATCTCGCTTCCAACCAAGTAGGATGACGCGGACGAGTCGGTAAGTCATGCCTCCAATAAATATCAATAGAGCTACGTAGAAGAGTGGACCGCGGGTAAATTCGAGAAATGCATTCCAGTTCATAATTACCTCCTTAACCACCAAATGAATTGGATACTGACAAGAAATAAGTGGTAAAACACTCTGATTTTGATCGTATAAATTGTTTCATGGTGTTTTGGTTATCAGCAGCGAATTCATTCTTGGTTATTTTCATCCTCTGATGCTGATGCGGCACGTTTCTTTTGGGCGGCATTGCCGGCTGCCATAGCCGCGCCGACTACCGCGCCCGCGCCAACGGCAGCTCCAACTGCGGTAGTGCTTGGTCGGTTGAGTGGGGCGGATTGCCCCTGGTAGAATCCACCGCCGTCCCAAAAACCTGGTTCTGAGCAGCCCAAGCAGGGATGCCCGGATTGCACAGGAAAGGATAGACCTGCATCCCACTTGATCGAAGCGCAGGCATTGTAGGTGGTGGGTCCTTTGCAGCCCAGTTTGTAAAGACACCAACCCTGTTTAGCGCCTTCATCGTCAAAGGAAAGTGCAAATTTACCAGCCTCATAAAAGGGGCGCCTCAAGCAGCGATCGTGAATGGTTTTACCGTAGAAGGCGACTGGACGGTTGAGTTCGTCGAGTTCAGGAAGTTCACCGAATACAACGAAATGCGCCAGTGTTCCGGTGAAGACCTCAGGAATTGCCGGGCATCCGGGTATGTTGACGACCGGTTTATCAGTAATGATCTCCCATGTACCTTTTGCGCCAGTGGGGTTGGGATCCGCTTTTGGCAGGCCGCCAAAAGCAGCACAGTTTCCGGTTGAGATGATGGCAGCTGCGCCTTCGGCTGCCTCTTTGAGCAAATCCAGAGCTGTGCGCCCACCAATCGTACAATAAGCGCCATTTGCTGCGGTAGGAATGCTTCCTTCCACGACTAATACATATTGCCCCGAGTAGGTTTGCATTACGGTTTCTTTATTCGCTTCAGTTTGGTACCCTGCTGCAGCAGTTAGTGTTTCGTGGTATTCCACTGAAATCGTATTGAGCACCAGGTTAACCAGAGTAGGGGATTGGGATCGGGTCAGGGCTTCGCTGCAACCTGCGCAATCTTGAAATTCCAGCCAGATCACAGGGATGCGGGCTTTGCTTTCCAGAGCACGGGCTACTTTCTGGATAGTAATATCTTCAAATACATCCAGGTGCTCTGGCAGTTTACTGCCTTGAATGGGTGGAACCGACAAGCCCATTACGCCGACCAGTGTCCCGCAAAGCTTTAGAAAATCGCGTCGGGAGACACCTTGCTTTTGCAGATGTTGGTAGATGGTCTCCTCACTCATATTATTCTCCATTTCGGATTTGTTATTTTGGGTTTCTGATTACTGATTTGTGGGCGAGTTGAAATCTACAATAAACCGTCACAAATCATCAACCGCAATTTGTCGATCGCAATTTGTCAATCGCAGGATACTCCATCAGCATCGAGTTTAGCCTGGTATGAGGCTAACCCATCGGTGCCCGTGGCTAATGTGCTTTTTTCGCTCTCCCAATTGGTGGGTTGCATCTCAGCAATCCATCCTTCTCCATAGGGATCCGTGATGGCAATGTTAGGGTCAGCAGCCAATTTGTCATTGCCATGCAGCAAGGTGCCAGTGATAGGAGAGGGAACAGGTCCTACGTATTTGCTGCTCTCGATAATGGCGATGCTTTTGCCCTGGGCAATTTCTTTCCCCACTGCTTTGCGCTTGATTGTTGCTCCATCCAGTTTGCCCCCAGCCAGCTTTCCAGCCACGCTGGTTATGCCCACTCGTATAGTTCCGTCTTCAAGCGGTTTAGCCCAGACGTGTTTCTCAATAAAGTAGTATAGTTCTTCGGGCAAATTGCACCCATTGATATTTGCCATAAATTCCTCCAGTTACATGAAATTTGAACGTGTTTAATTAATACATTAAAAGTTTAATACGATCTCGCAATCTTCTGCTTCCTGCCACATCCAGGCGCCGCCCACCATTTTGACATTTTCAATCATATCCGTTTCAGGGTTGATGTCATGCAGCTCTGTGGATGCTGTGCAGGCAAAGAACTTCACGCCTGCATCCATAGCATCTTGGATGAAATCACTGACCGGTTTACCGCCCTCTTTTGGAAATACTTTTTCGGCGACGCCCTTCTTCAGCAGCAGAGTTCCATCAATGGTGAAGAACATGGTAACTTCATAATCCATAGCCGTTCCCAGGGTGGCAAAGAAAAATGGGGTGGCACACCGGCGAGGCGTGTCGGGACCGCTTGTCATAATTATCATTACTTTTTCGTCGTCCATATAATGCTCCTGTCAGATTATTTGGGTTTAAATGCTTAATTTAGATCGCGATTGACTTTTAATATTCTCGATCTGTGCACTCAATTTTTGAATCTAAAATGAAAATGTGATCGCATCCTGGCTGGCGAACTCCAAAAGTGTAGCTGCCCCTCCAACCTCAACACCATCGATCAGGTCTTCGCGCTTGATGCCCATCACGTCCATCGTCATTTGGCAGGCGATCAACTTCACATCAAGCTCCAGGGCCATTGCGATTAATTCGCTCAGCTTTGCTACATTTGCTTTTTCCATCCAGTTGTTCATCATGCTGGTTGCAACAGCCGTCATTCCCGGCAGCATACCCAGAATATTTGGAACAGAAATTCCTGGAACGGGTTGCGGCATTGCAGGGTTAGCAATCGGTGAAACCTGGAGTTTATCCGCTTGACCTTTCTTGAGAATTTCTAGCCCATAGAAGGTGAAAAAAACTGCGGCTTCCAAATCCATAGCGACAGCTGTGGTTGCCAGGATGAGAGGCGGGTATGCGGCATCAAGGGTGCCATGCCCGGCGATAATTGCCAATCTTTGTGCGGTCATAAATTTTATTCCTTTTATTAAAGAGAGCAAAAACAGAACGCGTTATGCACGTTCTGTTTTCTTTATATAAAACGTATAAACACCATCCTGCTCATCATGACCCATAAGTTCGTGACCGGTTTTTTTGGTCCAAGCCTGAACATCAGGGACTGAGCCCGGGTCAGTGGCGGTCATTTTGACAACCTGACCGACTTCCATACCGTCTACAAACTTTTTTGTTTTTAGAATAGGCATGGGGCACGACATTCCTTTACAATCAAGTTCTACATCGAAATTTTGAGACATACTACCTCCTTGAATTTTGTTTGGAAATAATTTTTATTAGTTTTTGGTCTCGAGATTTGTATATGGTCAAGATTCAATCTTTGTCATTTTAGCGATGCGGCTTAAGCGGTCCATAAGTTCTGCCCGTTCACTGCTGATTTCACCTAAGGTTACAGCTACTCTTTGGAGCCATTTGCCGATTTTGCTATGAATACGTTCATTGAGTACGGAAATATCTTTGGCTGCTTTTGTTAATTCATCTTCGTTGATGCCATGCTGTTGAGCCAATTTTCGAATGTGCATCGCGACCTTTTCTTGCGCTTGGGGCTCAAGGTGATATTGCCCGGCGATCAGTAATGCTGAGAACTCACCATCGATGTTTATAGGCGAATAGGCGTATTGCATCCCAGCATGGCAGGTAAAGAATGTTATATCTTCAGTGGGAGGAAGGTTGGCTAATTCTTTCCATGTATTTACACAAGCCTGATAGCCTGTTTCGCTCGCATGGATGAGATTGCAAAATCGGCAAGAGTTGCTGATGGTTGTTAATGGTTCTCCTTTCTTTGTTGTTGTTACAGAACCTACACCAGCCACCTCGGCAAAAACATCTTGAATAACCTGTATGCAATGGATCGGTAAAATTTCGGAGGAAATAGACGATTTTTCCTCCTCGGGCGTAGGTATGCCTCCTTCCAGGATGGTGTCTATAGTTGAACGTGGAAAACGCCATTGCTGCCCCACCTTAACTCCTGTCAGGCGACCGTCATTCAGCATACGATAGATTGTCGTCCGATCAACCTGAAGGTATTCCTGAACTTGTTTTGTAGTAAGCAAATCAGCCATGAATATGACCTGATTTAGCAATAGTATGCTATAAATTGCTATATTATGCTATGGCAAACTCAATTTATCACGGATAGTGGTCTGTGTCAAGTAAGTCATGCTCTAAACCCTTCATTTTCAAGAAATAACCTTCCCATAATATTTAGGGAAAATAGCATGTGGGGTTTTAAACAAAAGATAAAACAACCCTGTCACAAGCAGGTTGATCTTGAATTTTTGCCCCAATCGTACATTAAGATTAATCACTCCTCTCTCCTTGACAGTTACTTAAGATGGCTTTATATTTCAGGGCGTTTAACTATCAGGCGAGGTGAACAATGACGGTGGTTGACCCATTCATTTCTACTCTGAACCAATGGATAGAAATTTTGATGCGCCGTTCCATGCGGAACTTTATCCGGTATGCCAGAGAAAGCGGTCTCTCCATGTCGCAGTTTGCCGTTCTCTTTCACCTGAGCAAATATCGGACCAGCGGCGTTACTGACCTTGGAGATCACCTGGGCTTAACCAGCGCCGCTGTCAGCCAGTTGCTCGAACGTCTGGTACAACAAGGTTTGATTCTGCGCACAGAAGACCCTAACGATCGGCGAGTTAAGCAAATTATCTTATCCGAAAAAGGTAAACAGGTTCTTGTAAAGGGAATTCATGTTCGTGAGGATTGGTTTGTTAATCTCTCAGAAAACCTATCACCCGCAGAAAAAGATAAGATTATTGGAGCGCTGAAGCTGCTTATCGATAGAGATCGACTTCTTGACCAATCCACCGGATTAAAGAATTAAATCTCGGAGCAAATTTCGCAAAATGCTAAGACTGATCAAGTATTTAAAACCTTACATACTGCTAATTGTCCTGACCGTCGTGCTTCTCTTCATCCAGGCGAACGCAGAATTAGCTTTGCCTGAATATCTCTCCAAAATTGTAAACATCGGCATCCAGCAGTATGGAGTGGAAAGCGCTGTGCCTCAAGCGATCCGCCAGAGTGAGATGGAGAGATTATTGATCTTCATGAGTGAACAGGAAAAAGCGCTGGTATTGAACAATTACATTTTATTATCTCCAGACTCTCCCAGTGCAGACAAGTATGTAAGGGAATACCCCATCCTGGCGGAACAACCCATTTATGTTCTCAAAGATGTCAGCCAGGCTGAAGTCAAGCTGCTTTACCCGGCGATGAGCAAAGCTTTTTTAACTGTCTCGATGATTGAGCAAATGGTAACTGATCCTGATAAAACCGGGGCAATCAGCCAAATAACAGGGATTGATCCGTCTCAAGTTCCTGTCGGCACAGATATATTTGATTTACTGGGGAGCTTGCCAGCGGAGCAGCGTACTCATCTTATTGAGGCTTTGGATGATAGATTCGCTGCTCTGGGAGAAAACATGATCGGCCAGATGGCCGTCAGTTCAGTACAGGATGAGTACAAAGCATTGGGATTTAATATCAACCAGCTTCAAACCAATTACATTCTAAGAACAGGCGCCATAATGCTGTTCATCTCGCTGCTAGCAGGGGTTTGTACGATCGCGGTTGGATTTCTGGCATCGCGAACATCTGCAGGAGCAGCGCGGGACATCCGTGAAGCGGAGTTCAAAAAAGTTGAGAGCTTCTCGAGCGCAGAATTCGATAATTTTTCAACTGCATCCCTGATAACCCGCTCAACCAATGACGTAACCCAGGTTCAGAGGGTGATTTTTATGACCATGCGGATGGTTTTCTATGCGCCAATACTTGGAATTGGCGGAATCATCCGCGCGACCGAGACGAGCGCGAATATGTGGTGGATCATCGCAGTCGCTGTTTTAGGTCTGCTTAGTATGGTCTTGATCATATTCTCAATAACGCTGCCCAAGTTCCAGAAAATGCAGAACCTGATTGACCGGCTCAACCTGGTGATGCGCGAAAACCTTTCCGGGATGATGGTCATCCGAGCCTTCAACAAGCAGGATGATGAGGAGCGGCGATTTGACATTGCCAACCGGGATTTAACCGATACCAGCTTGTTTGTGGCTCGGATTATGGTCACAATGATGCCGGTAGTTATGTTGCTGATGAACATTCTGTCTGTAATTATTGTTTGGGTGGGTGCACACCAGGTTGCTCAGTCGACGATGCAGGTTGGTGACATGATGGCTTTCCTGCAGTATACAATGCAGATCGTATTCGCTTTCCTGATGATGTCGATGATGTTTATTTTCCTACCCAGAGCTGCGGTTTCCGGAGGACGCATCGCCGACGTGCTTGACACAAGCATTACTGTTACCGACCCGAAAGATCCAATCCAACTCAACGACGATTTTTTGGGTGAGATTGAGTTCCGCAATGTAACCTTCCGTTACCCTGGTGCGCTTGAGGATGTGATTCATAATATAAGCTTTACCGCCCGACCTGCCGAAACGACAGCTATTATCGGATCAACCGGCTGCGGTAAATCCACCGTGGTTAATCTGATACCGCGTTTCTACGATGTAACCGACGGAGCAATTTATCTTGATGGGATTGATACTCGCGCGGTTAAGCAGAGCGACCTGCGGGATAAGATTGGATATATCCCTCAAAAGGGGACATTGTTTTCGGGCACCATCGAGAGCAATCTGCGGTTTGCGGATAAGAATGCCGGCATAGAGGAACTGAAAGAGGCAGCAGAAATCGCTCAGGCAAGCGAGTTCATCTTTTCCCGATCTGAAGGTTTTGATGCTGAGATCGCCCAGGGCGGCGCAAATGTATCGGGAGGTCAGAAGCAGCGGCTGGCAATTGCGCGCGCCCTGGTCAAAAAATCGCCTATTTATATTTTTGACGATAGTTTCTCAGCGCTTGATTTCAAGACGGATACAGCATTACGCAAAGCGCTCAGAAAAAGGATTGATAACAGCACAGTCCTAATCGTCACACAGCGGGTTGCGACTATTATGAACGCGGATCAAATTATCGTGCTCGATGAAGGTCGAGTGGTTGGTCAAGGAAAACACCAGGAATTGATGGATACCTGTAAAACATATCAGGAAATTGCCCTGTCTCAATTGAGCAGAGGGGAACTCCTATGAATGAGCAGAGCCGTAATGGGCCTTCAGGTCAGAAACCTGTTCGTGGTCCCATGAGAGGGCATGGACCGATGGGGCGCGGCGGCCCGATGGCATTTATGAAAGGTGACAGAGCCCGCGATTTTTGGGGCTCCATGCGAAAATTAATTCAGTACCTGGGAAGTTACCGATTCTCTATTGTGATTGTGATCCTGTTTGCGGTCGCCTCCACCACTTTCACCATTATCGGTCCGAAAATATTGGGAGACGCTACCACCAAGCTCTTTGAAGGTGTCATGGGGCAAATCAGCGGGACAGGAGCCGGGATTGATTTCGAATACATTGGGCGGGTCTTGTTGACGGCTCTCGCCTTATATCTCGGTTCAGCATTATTTGCATTCATCCAGGGCTGGATCATGTCAAATATCGCCATGGATATCACTTACCGCTTCCGCAAAGATATCGCCGAAAAGATCAACCATCTGCCGTTTAAGTACTTTGATCACACACCCCAGGGTGAGGTGCTTTCACGCATAACCAATGATGTCGACACGATCAATCAGACGCTCAATCAGAGTCTGTCGCAAATAGTGACTTCGGTTGTTTCCGTGGTTGGAGTGCTAGTCATGATGCTGACCATTAGCTGGCAGATGACTCTGGCGGCATTGTTGGTGATACCGCTCTCGATTATCGTGATTCTCCTCGTTGTCCGCCAGTCGCAAAAATACTTCATGCAGCAGCAGGACTATTTAGGGCATGTCAATGGACATGTAGAGGAAATGTTCGGTGGGCATCTTGTCATGAAGGCGTTTAATGGAGAAGCCGATAGCATTGCACGTTTCAATGGATTGAACAGCACCCTCTACAGCTCTGCCTGGAAGTCCCAGTTCTTGTCGGGTTTGATCTTCCCGGTCATGAATTTCATTAGTAATCTGGTCTATGTGGTGGTTTGCGTTCTTGGGGGTTACCTGGCTGCCCAAAGAATTATTACTGTTGGGGATATCCAGGCTTTTATTCAGTATGTGCGTCTGTTCACTCAACCCATCACGCAAATTGCAAATATTTCAAACATTTTTCAACAGACAGCCGCCGCCGCCGAGCGTGTCTTCGAGTTCCTAGCTGAAGAAGAGGAAGTGCCTGATATTGAAACCCCCATCAGCCCAGAGGAAATTGAAGGACAAGTTGTTTTCCAGAATGTTCGCTTTGGATACAGCCCTGGTGACTTAGTGATTCACGATTTCTCAGTTGATTTGAAGGCAGGCCAAAAAATCGCCCTGGTTGGCCCCACCGGAGCCGGGAAAACCACCATGGTAAAACTGCTAATGCGTTTTTACGATGTCAACGACGGGGCAATCCTGATTGATGGTCATAATATCAAGGATTTCCGGCGAGATGACCTGCGCTGCATGTTCGGCATGGTGCTGCAGGACACCTGGCTTTACAACGATACCATCATGGAGAATATTCGCTACGGCTACCCTGCTGCCAGCGATGAGGATGTCATCCGGGCAGCCAAGGCAGCACACGTTGATCACTTTGTGCGCACGCTGCCGGAAGGCTATAACCTTGTGCTGAATGAAGAGGCGACCAATATCTCCCAGGGTCAAAAACAGCTGCTCAGTATTGCGCGCGCTATTGTTACTGATCCAAAAATGCTGATCCTCGATGAAGCCACCAGTTCGGTTGACACCCGTACCGAAGTGCTGATTCAAAAGGCAATGGATAACCTGATGCGGAATCGCACCAGTTTTATTATTGCCCACCGTTTATCCACCATCCGTAATGCTGACTGGATTCTGGTGATGAATGAAGGCGATATTGTCGAGCAGGGTAAACATGAAGAATTATTGGCGCGGAACGGCTTCTATGCTGACTTATATAACAGCCAGTTTGAGCGTATGGAGGCGTTGTAAGCGTAGATTTTCATGCTAGGTATCTGGCATCCAACTTGCTTATAAAAGAATTGATAGAATTACTATATCTATTTTTCCATTTCATCAAAATATGCCCAGCTCTGCAAATCGGGTGGGTCGATCCCTAATTGGGTCATGATCGTCATAATCTGGGAACGATGTTCGGTAGCGTGGTTGATCACCTGATTAAGAATGATTGTCTTTGGCACATCACGGGGAGTTCCGTCCCAATCCAATCTGACGATGTCATCAGCCTGCACCTTTGCAGCCCACTCAATTAAACCTGATCCGGTTTTTTGTGATGTCTCTATCATCTCTGCAATTTTCATCTGTGGAGGTTCTTCGGGAAACGGGTGACGTTTGCCGGTGCTGATGCGGGAAAAATAGGATTGTTCGGAAGTCATGATGTGAAGCAAAGTTTCTCGAATAGTCCCGTAAGTGCCAGGAACGCTGGTATCCAGCTGTTCGTCAGTCAGCTTGCTGCATCGATCGAGCAGAAGCAGGTTTGCCCATAGGTGATGACTGAAGATTGTGGTAAGTGCGTCTAATTTTTCCATCGAAAATCCTTTGTCTGCTTATTGCGGAATCTAAAATTTGAATAACCACATAAAAAACATTCCTGGTTACGTGCTGCTGGGATGAATAATCTCCATTCCTGGTTCGAAATACGCTTTTCTATTTTACCCCCACCATTGAATGCTGGAATCAGGATATCGAAAATAAAGGCACTCTTTCTGGCAACTGAAGGTACCTGGCACTTTAAATTGAGAAGGCTTGTCCCCAACTTTGCGGGACTAAAGTCATAACCTGGTTTATCCAAAAAAGTGCCAGGCACCTCATCTGGTAGGATTGATTTTATAACTTCCAGAACCACAGCAGTTGAGATTTCTGCGAGAAGAATAAAATTAGATGACTCTCCGCTGTTGAATCATTGAAACATAATATTGACTTTGTGATTAATTTTTGTTAATCTATCATTGTCAATAATTAACCAGATATAAAGGAGGAAAGAAATGGAAAGGACGCGGGTTTGGGTATTTGGTTACGCATCACAAACGGGGGACCTGGAAGAAAACTATCGAAAAAATGAAATCGCAGAATTAGGAGAAGATAGTTATGTGGTGATTCGAGCTGACATAGTCGAGGATTTCAAAGTTGATGGGCAAATATGCAACATAGTGGTTCCGGTGGATGCTAAAGATCAGAGTGGATTGGAATCCGCCCAGGATTTGATATCCGGAACGCTGGGGGTCTCCATCATAAAAACCGTTCAGGTAATTGGCCATATACCTGATCCTCCCCACATATCACACGGTTTTATAACCCAAAATGAGATTGATAAAGAACTTGAAATAACAGGAGAAGAAAGATCAATAGAATCAGCCGGCCGCCAGCACGCAAGCCCGGGATCGAATAAATGGGGTTAACTATTTCCGATTGCATTTTATAAATTGATCTGTATTATTAGCGAGTTGAATTAGAAACGAGGAATATATTCCTTCTCGGTCGTTGTATCTTGCAGCGACCTTAAACAAGTTGGTTTCTCCGCAATGGCCTTTCATCTTTATGATGAACCTGGCCCGGGCGGAAGACCAGGCGGCATTTTGGATTCTTAATAATAAGGAGGCTTCCCATAACTCAGGCTGCCTTCGATTGTGTATTACACTTCTGACCTTTTGTATTTCAGGATTTTTTGCTGGCTGTTCTGGTGATACTGCCAGCCAACCTGTCTTGTGTGCTGTGTTAAGGACTTCAAGGATGTTTGAAAAAAACCATAGATTTTAGCTGTGTTAATCTCCGCATTTATAAAATCAACGGTAGTTGGGAGAACAAATAGGAATTTCAGTTATGAAAAAAAACCTGTCTAGTTTCAATGAAGATCCGTACCGGATCACGGTAGAAGCTCCTCCATCAAGGGCTAATATCAAAACATTGGAGCGGCACCTGGTTGAATTCAACGAATCCCGGGTGGAAAGGCTCAACCTGCGCAAGCTCGCTTTTTTCCTGCGAGATGAGCAGGATCAGATAGTTGGAGGCCTTTATGGCGAAACCTACTGGGGCTGGCTCTTTGTCAGCTTGTTGTGGGTAGACGAAGGGCTGCAGGGACGGGGGTATGGCAGAGAGTTGATGCGACTCGCCGAGGCGGAGGCGGTCAAACGCGGCTGCAAGCAAGCTTATCTGGATACGTTTGACTTCCAGGCACTGGACTTCTATAAAAAGATAGGCTACCAGATATTCGGAAGCCTTGATGATTTCCCAGAAGGACACACCCGCTACTTTCTACAAAAGCGCATTCTGTAGATTCTTATAAAATTTGTATTTCAAGTCGGATTTCCCGATCAGCTTATAAGATACAGTTACCAATGAGAAGGCAGATTTATATCATGCTGAGTTTAAGATGGCGGAAGGTGCCTGGCACTTGAAATTGGATATGCTTTGATCCCCATGTCGTGAGATTAACGAACAGAATCTGAAAAACCAAAAAAGTGCCAGGCAACTTATCTCGCTTGGGATCTGATTTCCAAACCGGCTGGAGTGTTAGCGGTATATGCCCTAGAGATATGCAACCAAAAACCGCCCAGCAATCGTATTGGGCGGTTGTGGTAACAGGACAGGTGAGTAGCGAAAAGCTGTTTTGTGCATTAATTTATGAACCCTTTCTCTTTTAGCAGCGGGCGCGGATCGACCAGGTTTTTGTGTAGAACAGCTTCCTTCTCCGGCAATCCCAGGGCGAGCGCCATCAACTGGGTGAAGAACATAATTGGCATTGGTTCTTCTACTTCCATCTGGAACTGGCGCGCATCCAGGTTCATATGGCAGAGCGGGCAGGCGACCGCGATCACATCCGCGCCGACGTTGCGGGCTTGATTCACGATGTTGCCGCTCAGCTTCACGACGATATCCGGGCGAGTGAGTGAATGGGCTGCGCCGCAGCAGCAGGTCTTATACGACCAGTCCAGCACTTCCGCTCCCAATGCGGTTACCAGTTCATCCATATCGGTCGGGTTCTCAGGATTCGGCGACCCGGTCACCTGGGGAGGGCGGGTCAGCAGGCAGCCGTAATAGCATACAACCTTCAATCCCTCGAGAGGCTTCTTTACCTTGCGGGAAAGAGTCTCAGCTCCTATATGCTTATTAAGCGTTTCAACCAGGGTGTTGACCTCAACCGTATCCTGGTAGTGATAGCCGAGCTCAACATCCATCTCCCGCCAGTGGCTTTCCTCCTGGTGGATCTCGTACTGGGCAGCTTTATGGCGGTTAAAGCAGGCTGCGCAGGGCATGGTGACTTCTTTAAACCCGCTCTGTTCGATCAAAGCAAGATTCTCGAGCGGCAGTTTTAGAGCCGCGGGTGGGTCGGATCTGTGGGCTGCGCTGCTCCCGCAGCACACCCATCCTTTTGGCTCGATCAATTCAAGCTCGAGCGCTTCACAGACTGCCTTTGTGGAATCATTGAACTCTACCGCAGTGGTCTCCAGCGAGCAGCCCGGGTAGTAAGCCACAGCTTCGGAAGCCCCCGGGATGCGTTTGGGCTTGCGCGGTGGGTGCCCGATGCTAGGCAGGAAGCCCACCTTCATCTTCTTCAGCATGCGGGTGTAGAGCCCGACATCTTCCAGAATCGCGCCAGGGTTGTGCAGTCCCATTTCTGCCATTAACCCGGGTTCGTACGAGCGCCCCCACAAACGCACCTCGCGCATAAAGGCCTCGTTAAACACCTTCACCTGGCTGACGGGCGGTTTAAAGCCGCGCTCCAAAGCTTCGCGGGTAAGGAAGTCCATTATCCTGGCGATGTCTAGGTTCTGGGGGCAGCGGGTGGTGCAGGTCTGGCAGGAAGCGCACAGCCAGGGAGTTTCAGACTCAAGGGCTATATCCTCCTGGCCGAGCTGTAGGGCGCGCATAATCTGGTTTGGCTGCCAGTCGAAAAATTCTGCGACCGGGCAGCCGCTGGAACATTTTACGCACTGGTAGCACAGGTATACATTCTGCCCGAGTTCATCCTGGATGCGCCGGGCAAGTTCGGGATTTATCGTCCTTACATCCTGATCGTTTTTCAATTCATCACTCATAAGCCATCTCCAGTCGACATTGGCTGCTTTGTATAATAAGCAATACCGTTAAGATTATTCTTCACCACGCCTGGTTAATCCACCTCAGGCCGCGGGTATAAGCCGGCGCCTTCGACAATTGGCTTCACCGCTTGCTCCCATTCAATCGCCATCACATGGGTTCCGGCGACACCTTCAATCTGGCGCAGTTCCTGGATCAGTTCAATGCAGATCTTGATGCCCTCCTCCTTCCATGCGGCTGAGCGGGCTTTTTTATCCTCTTTGGTGAGCTCGTCCTTGCTCTTATCTTTCCAGGGGGCACCGGCTTCAGTCATGCGCTCGATGATTTTATCCGGAACAAGTATACCGGGCACGCTGTTTTTCATATAGCGCGCCATCCCGGGGCTCTTCAAGGGGCCGACTCCAGCAAGAATATAGGTCTGGTTGTGCAGGTCAAGCTCGCGCACCTTGGCCATATATTCCGCGAACGCCTCCACATCGTAAACCAGCTGGGTCTGGATGAAGTTCGCCCCGGCTTTCACCTTTTTCGCAAGCCGGTAAGGCCGGAAGTCAATCGGGTCCGCGAAGGGTGCTGCAGCCGCCCCGATAAAAAAGCGCGGCTCAATCCCTTTAAATGCATCCCCGCATTGGAATATGCATTCGTCGCGCATATCCTTGGTCATTTTTATTAACTGGATAGAGTCCATGTCAAAAACATTCTTGGAATTGGGGTGGTTGCCGAACCTCTGGTGGTCGCCGGTAAGGCAGAGCAGGTTGCGCATGCCGAGGGCGTAGGCGCCTAACAGATCGCTCTGGATCGCCAGGCGGTTGCGGTCGCGGCAGGTCATCTGGATGACCGGCTCTAGGCCTTCGTTGACCACGATTGTCCCGGCGCCGATGCTGGACATGCGCACGATCGCGGTCTGGTTATCGGTGATGTTGACCGCGTCGCAGTATCCTTTTAACAACCCGGCCTTATGGCGGATCTCCTCGCCATCGGCGCTCTGGGGAGGTCCCAGCTCACCTGTGACCGCAAAATGGCCAGCGCGCAGCATCTTTTCCAAGTTCGAACCGGAAAGGTAGCCGTTCGTGTTTTCTTTTTCCATGGTCTGTACTTCCGTAGCCATCGTTATTCCTCCTCTTCCAGCAGGCGGAGATCCTGGCGAACAATCTTGCGCGGCCCGCCGTCACGGGAAGTGCTCCAGTTCTTTGGCGGCTGCAGGTCCATTAAGACATGCAATTTATTTTTGCTCTCCAGGCGGTCGTAAATCAGCTGCCAGGCGCAGGGCACTTCAGGATCGATCTCGCAGTGACCGTCCTCAGAGCCTCCGCAGGGTCCGTTCAGCAGGGATTTTGAACACCGGGCAATTGGACAGATGCCGCCGGTAAGGCCCAAAATGCAATCGCCGCAGGCTGCGCAGCGCTCCTCCCAGACTCCCTGCTCGGTGGGAAGCCCCAGAAAGGTTGTGTTCAGCCCTGGAACCACCCAGCAATCGGGGAAGTGTTCGGCGATCGCCTGCACTCCTATTCCACAGCCCAGTGAGAGCACCACATCCACATCAGCTACCTGTTCGGCGATCTGGTCCAGGTATTCCCATTCACACTGGCGCTGGACAGTAACATCAGTGATCTCCCGCTGGATTCCTTCCAGCTTGGAGGACATTCGCAGAGAGGAAGCGGTTATTGCCGCTTCACGCGAACCTCCCGCAAAACACACTGTTACACAGGTGCCGCAGCCGACAACCAGTATTTTTTCGGATTCGGCGACCAGGGTTTTGAGCTCGTCTAATGATTTTCGTTCGGCAACAATCATTTGAGCACCTCCATTCCAATAATAATTGTTATCAAGAATATGTACCTATAATCTAAAATAAATCCTTATTCGATCTCTCTCAGAGGATTTGGTCCCAGTTCGGCAATTCTCTCACTCATTTTTTGGGCCGCTTCCACAAATCCTCCGGCCATCGCAGATGATATGTTTACCATTCGGATCCTTTCCGGTTCCAAACCGATTTGGGCGAAAATCTCGGATGTATATTCGACCCTGCGCTTAGCGTTTTCATTACCGTCCAGGTAATGGCAGTCGCCTGGCAGTCAGCCAGCTACCATTACGCCATCAATGCCACTTTCAATCGCCCTTAAAACCATCAATGTGTCCAGCTTGCCTGAGCAGGGCAGCTGGATAATTTTGATCTGGGGCGGGTACTGCATCCTGAGACCCCCAGCCAGGTCTGCTGCCGCGTAGGCGCAGTGTTCGCAGCAGTAAGCGATAATTTGAAGCTTATTTTCCTCCATTAATTGATTTGCCTAAATCCTTGTTGTATTAAAACCACGTGTCACAATTCTATCCTTCACCAGTAAATGTTTCGATTAATTCGGGTTTTACCAGCGCCTCGACCATTGCCGACATTTGATAATCGGTGTAATGCATCAGTTGAATCGCCTGGGCAGGGCATTCAGCCGCGCACGTCCCGCAGCCCTGGCAAGTGGCTGGTTCAATATATGCTGCGCCCATTATCTCCCCGGTTCCAACTAGGTTAGACTTAATGAGCGGGACATGGAATGGACATATTCTGAGGCAGGTCAAGCAGCCTGTGCACAGGCTTTCGTCCACTACCGCTATCCTTCCGCCGACTTTTAAGTCGCTCTTATTCAGCACACTCGCTGCCCGGGAGGCAGCAGCCTGAGCCTGGATGATGGTTTCATCAAGCAGTTTTGGATAGTGCGCCATTCCCGCCATAAATACGCCTTCGGTAGAGAAATCCACCGGGCGCAGTTTGACATGTGCTTCTTTGAAGAATCCATCCTCGTCAATGGGCACCTTGAACAGGCTGGCAATATCTCCAGCATCATCACGAGGGACAATCGGCATACTTAAGACAACCAGGTCGGGATATATTTTCATTGGGAGCGAAATAACCGGCTCCCATGCCTGCACAACCAATCTTCCATCTTTCTCTCTGGAGACCTCTGGCCGGTTGTGCCCATCATATCGGACAAATATAACACCTTTCTCCCTGGCTTGAGTGTAAAGGCGTTCCTTGAATCCATAAGTCCGTATATCCTTGTAAATAATGGTGATTTCGGCATCGGGTTTGAGTTCTTTCAGCCTAATTGCGTTTTTTATTGCAACAGTGCAGCAAATCCGGCTGCAGTAACGTTCAGCAGGACCAACACATAAGATCATTACAATGGATTCCGGGAGTTCTTCCGCTGGTCTTTCTGCCAGGCGTTTTTCGAATTCGCCCATAGCAAGAATGCGTTCATCGGTGCCGTAGTTATAGTCCGGGCCGCGATATTCCATCGCTCCCGTCGCCAGAATAATCACGCCATGTGATACTTCGGTTATATCCCCGTTATTGTTCGTGATTGTACTGCTGAAATTGCCTTTAAATCCGCTGACATCACTTACCTGGCTGTTCATGTGTGTGGTAATTAATTCATCCGAAAGTACCTGTTCGATCAGTGTCTCCCGGATTTTCTGCGGGTCGCGCCCGTTTAGCGGGACAAATACCGAATTAAGGCAGCCGCCAAGTTCCGGCGCTTTTTCCACCAGATGCACCGGGAATCCGGAGCCTGACAGGGACAGCGCTGCGCTCATCCCGGCTGGTCCGCCTCCTACAATTAGGGCGGATTTTTCTATTGGAACTGTTACAAGCGGCCTGGGCGTCAGGTGTTCGGCTCGGGCAACCGCCATCTGAACCAGTTCCTTAGCTTTGATTGTTGCCGCCTGCCTGTCGTGAGAATGGACCCAGGAGCACTGGTTGCGAATGTTTGCCATTTCGAACAAGTACGGATTCAAACCTGCCCTTCTCAGGCAGTCCTGGAAAAGGGGCTGGTGTGTGAGCGGGGTACAGCTGGCGACAACTACCCGGTTCAGGCTGCGCTCTGCGATCACTTCGCTGATGTGCTGGACGCTGTCCTGAGAGCATGAGTACAGGTTGGATTCAGCAAATACAACCCCCGGGAGGTGCCTGGCATGGTCAGTTACCTCGCCGACATCAAGGAATCCCGCGATGTTCGTACCGCAGTGACACACAAAGACGCCGGTGCGAACCTCTTCGCCACTGATATCTCTTTCCGAGGGATATTCGACCGGTGAGGTGAGCGAAAAACGGGCTTCTGAGATGATGGCGGAGGCTGCTGCCGCTGCACCGCTGGCTTCGATGACAGACTCGGGAATATCCTTTGGTTCGCGGAAGGGTCCCATAGCGAATATACCTGGTCGGCTGGTTTGAAGCGGGTTAAATGCTTCCGTTTTGCAGAAGCCGTATTGATCGGTTTCGACATTGATTCGATTTGCGAGTTCGCGCACACTCTGCGCAATCTCCATTCCAGTTGAAAGTACGACAAGGTCAAACTCCTGTTTAAAGCGGGAGTTGTCCTCATCGATATATTCCAATGTTAAGCTGTGGTTGGCTTCATCTTCATGCAGCATGCTTGCCCGGCAGCGGGTGTATTGAATTTCATATTGATCGCGCGCCCGGAGGTAGTAGTTCCAGTACCCTTTCGAAAAGGCGCGCATGTCGATCATAAAGATGTGGATATCCAGGCCAGGCTGGTGTTCTTTCGCCATAATTGCTTCTTTAGTCGCATACATGCAGCAAACTGAAGAACAGTAGTCGTGGGTCTGGTCACGCGAGCCGACACACTGAAGAAATGCAATCCGCTGTGGCTCCTGAGCATCTGAAGGGCGGATAATATGGCCCATTGTGGGTCCTGAGGCTGACAGCAGCCTCTCGAACTGCAGGGCAGTGATCACGTTTGGATAACGTCCAAAACCATATTCACCTGAGAGAGAGGCGTTATACGGCTTGAAACCCGGCGCGAGTAGAACAGAGCCCACCTGCAGCTTTTCCTCTCTTGCCACCATGTTGTGGTCAATAGCATCGACCCCGCAGGCGTATTCACATGCCAGGCATTCGGCGCAAATCCCGCACTGTAGACACCTCTGGGCTTCCGCGCGCGCCTGGTGTTCTGTGAGCCCAAGCACCACCTCTCGAAAGCTGGTTACCCTCTCTTCCATTGGCAGCAGATCCGGTTCAACCCGTTCCCGCAGGATGATCTCGCCGCTTGTTATCCGGTCCTGGATTTCCTGGCGTTCGAATTTCACCACAGGAGGTCGTGCTTGTTCAAAACCGTTCATTTGAGAGCCAGACAGGTATCTGTTTATTGAATCTGCTACTTTATGCCCCAGTGATACTGCTTCGATGATATAACTGGCGCCAGTCTTTCGGCCGCCGACGATAAATAACCCCGGGATTTCGCAGGTTAAATTCTCAGGATCAGCAGTCAGGTCTTCAAACTGCGGATCGAGGTAAGATAAATCTGAATACTGCCCTACCGTCCCGATGATCGTATCAACCTCAAGGATGAATTCTGAATCCGGTTCCAGTTTCGGGCGTTTGCGGCCTTCCCGGTCAGTGACCATTCCCCTGGCGGTTTTTGCCAGCTCTACCGCTGTAACATTCCCGTTTTCTGAGATAATACGCGTTGCGGAGGTGCGTTCGTGAATCTCAATTCCCTCAGCTTCAACTGCGTCGATTTCCCATTGGTAGGCAGGTAATTCTCCACGCGGGCGGTCCAGGACAAGAAAAACTTTTCCCGCGCCCAACCGGCGGGCAACTGCAGCTGAATCCATTGCAGTGATACCGCCGCCAATCACCGCGACCCGGTTGCCGATCGATACCGGTTCACCGAGGTTGACTTTTCGCAGGAAAGTGGCTGCTGGAAGGACACCCTGCGCGTATTCTCCTTCCAGGCCCAAAGATTGTTCCGGGTTGGAGATTCCGGTTGCCAGGCAAACCGCGTTATATCCCTGCTCCAATAATTCCTGTGGGTTTTTGACCGGGGTGTTTGTTTTCAAAACAACCCCAAGCGCCAGAATATCATCGATGTCCTGCTGCAGGGCTCCCTTGGGAAGCCGGTGAGCGGGAATACCGACCCGCATCATACCGCCCGCTACCGGAAGAGCCTCATATACGGTGACCCCGTATCCCATTTTTACAAGGTCGTGGGCGGCGGTAAGCCCTGCCGGACCTGATCCAATAACTGCGATCCACTCCGGATGTGTGCGCGCTGCGGGTTCGACTCTATCCCTGCCGTACGCAAGTGCATAATCCACAACAAACCGCTTTAATGCCATGATATTGACTGGCTTGTCAACCAGGCCGAGGGTGCATTTATTCTCACAGGGATGGTGGCATGTCCGCCCGCATACACTCGGGAATGGGTTGTCCTCTTTGATAACCCTGAAGGCTTCCTTGTAGCGCCCATGCGCGATCAGAGATATATACCCCTGGGCGCGCTGGTCGGCTGGACAGGCATGCCGGCAGGGTGCAGTGCCGAGTTTATCGATCGCATATGCTGCTGGAACTGCCTGCTGGTAAAGTCGGTGGGCTGCTTTGCGCTCTTTCAGCCCAACTTCGAACAAATCCGGCAGGGAGATTGGACATACCTCTGCACAGTCTCCGCAGCCAACACATTTGTCCGTATCAATGTAACGTGGACGTCTGAGGAGAGTGACAGTGAAATTACCAGCAGTGCCTTCCACATCGAGCAGGTCGGTATTTGTCAATATCTCAATATTCGGGTGCCGGCCAGTATCGACAAGTTTAGGACTGATATTGCACATCGCGCAGTCATTGGTCGGGAAAGTCTTATCCAGCTGTGCCATTCGACCGCCAATAGCGGACTTCTCCTCAACAATATAGACTTTGAAACCCTGGTTGCCCAGATCTAGGGCAGCCTGCATGCCGGCGATGCCGCCGCCAACGACCAGCGCCGCGCCTACCGGAGCAGTCTTTTTTGAGTTACTCTTTGGAGAAGTGAGGTATTGTGAATCGTCCACTTTATACCCGTTCCATCATCTTTTGCCGTCTCATCTCAGGTGTTGTCAGGTCGCGTGGGATGTCGACTGTGAACCGAGTCCCAATAACCTTTTCGCCATCTTTTATATTGGTGACGAAAATGTCTCCTTCATGGGCATCGACGATTTTTTTTGCGATCGAGAGACCCAGACCTGTTCCGCTTGTCTCACTGACATTGCTTGCCCGGTAAAAATCCTCAAAAATATGGGGTATCTCATCCTCTGGAATACCAGGTCCATGGTCTTGAATTTCAAATATGAGCCTATCAGATTGGTAGCGGGCCCGAAAAACCACTTCGCTGTCCTGGGGGGTATACTTAATTGCATTGTTCAGCAGGTTCGTAAGCACTTGCCTCATTCTACGGCGGGCGCCGACGATGGGCTCAAATTTATTGGGTGGATCAACTTTGATCCTGATGTCCTTTTCCGCAGCTGCTAGGCGGGCGTCTTCAATCGATTCAAATCCAACCTCACCTGGATCAAACCACTCAAAATCAGCCTGGATCTGTTCCGGGCGCATGCGAGCCAGGTCGACGACATCCCCAATTAATGCCCGTAAATCAAGAATTCTGAGTATACTGCGCTGAACCATACGCTCCTGCTTGGGGTTCAAATCTCCTGCGAACCCTTCGTGAATGAGCTGCAGGTAATTCTCAATCGCTGCCAGCGGAGACCGTAATTCATGAGAGACAATTGACAGAAAATATGTTAAGGTCCCGATAGCGCGGCGGTAACGGTTTCCCACAGTCGAAGCGACGATCTTCATAACAGAAAGACCCGCATCCGGATTCGTGTTGAGGTATTCACGAAGCTTTTGCCCGTCTATCGCGATCAAGCGGCTGTTTTCAATACAGACCGCCGATGTAGAATAAATATGTGGCTCAGTCAGCGTTGAATAACCCGCAATTTCTCCTGATTCAACATAACCGATTGTAGCATTTCGTGGTGTGGTATGCCGCCCGATTTGAATTTTCTTTTCAAGGGCTAGCTTGCCGCGCTCAACAATAAACAGCGTGTCAGCCGGATTGCCTTCCTCAAGGATTGCATGGTTCTCAAGGCCGCGTTCCTCTTTGCAAAACTCCGCAATGGCAATCAGGTCAGCCTCTGAGAGCGTCCTAAAGATTTCAGCTCTGCTCAGTCGGTCGGCAGTAATCGAGAGGACAGGGGTGCCCATATCAGTCACGCGGTCCTAACAGCTTTTCAACCCTGCGCAGTAAATCGGCTGGTCTGGCAGGTTTCTGGACATAGTCCTGAACCTCCATTGCCATACCGGTCTCTAGTTCGTAACGTCTCCGGCTGGCATCTTCGATCACGGTTGTCAGGATCATGATTGGTATTTTTGAGAACTGAGGTTCGCTCCTTAATTCACGGATCACTCCCCAGCCGTCCATGCGCGGCATTAAGAGGTCCAGGATCAACAGGTCGGGTTGTTCCTGAGCGATCATTTCCACACACATTTTCCCATCCCGGGCTGTGGCAAGGCGGTAGGGTTGGGTTTCAAGTATTGTAATGATTCCCTCCAGAATATCGGGATCATCGTCTACAATCATAATATAAGGTTGCTGGTTCACTTTACCCTCCCTCAGGTTTGCTTGGCAGCTCATCTTCATGAGCTAAAGATGGTTCGCGATCGATTCTATTATTCAACTTACTGGGACCTAAACGCCGGATCTCTTCCGTAAATTCAGCCGCGGACCAGGCGAACTGACCTCCCATCGCTGCAGAGACGTTTACCATCTGGATCCGTCTCCCTTCAAGGCCGATCTCTTCCAGCATCTCTCTGATATATTCTACTCGCCGGCGGGCATTGATATTACCTTCCAGGTAATGGCAGTCACCTTCCAGTCAACCGGCGACCATAACGCCGTCCGCGCCGTCTTCGAAGGCGCGCAGAGCGTACAGCACATCCACCTTACCGGAGCAGGGTAATTCGATTACCTTGATGGAAGGGGGGTACTCAAGGCGCAACGAACCTGCCAGATCAGCGGCCGCATAGGCGCAGTAGTGACAGCAAAATGATACAATCTCAGGTTTAAATTCTTCCGGCGACATCAATTCACCTCGACATCCTTGATAGGGATAAACCCTCCAACAGGTTCCATGATCTCGAATAGTGCGTCAATCTTTGTGAGGTTCTGGTCATCGGTTGAATGCATCAACTGGATCGCCCTGGCAGGGCACTCAGAGACGCAGGACCCGCAACCGTGACAAACTGCAGGTTCAATATATGCTGCGCCGATGATCTCACCAACTCCGGAGTATTCATCGCTAATACGCGGCACTTCATACGGGCAAATCCGGACGCATGTCAGGCATCCCACGCACAGCAACGGGTCGACAACCGCCACCTGGGCATTGGTGAGCATAGTTTTTTTGGACAGGGTTATTGCAGCTCGAGATGCGGCTGCCTGGGCTTGGGCGATGGTCTCATCCAGGAACTTGGGGTAATGAGCCATACCGGCCATAAATACGCCGTCTGCCGCGAAGTCGACCGGTCTAAGTTTTACATGCGCTTCCAGGAAGAAGCCATCCGTATCGATAGATAATTTCAGCCGGTTGGCAAGCTCGCGCATCCCCTCTGGGGGGACAACCGGAGTGCTCAAAACCAGCATATCCGGCTGAATTTCCAGGCTGCGTTCCAAAATTGGATCACGGACTGTTACAACCAGCCCTTCATCTGGACCGTTGACAGAAACATCCGGTTTATGGTCAAAGTCAAAATGGATGAATTTAACACCCGATCGCCGGGCTTCGGTATACAATCTTTCTTTGAATCCGAATGTACGGATATCCCGGTATAAAATGGTGACATCCGCCTGCGGGTTCAATTCTTTGAGTTTCATCGCATTTTTTAAAGCGGTGGAGCAGCAGATCCGGCTGCAGTATTTCTCAGCGGGTCCTACACACTGGATCATCACAACCGAATCTGGTAGATTTGCCGCCTGAGTGGACAAATATCCTTCAAAATCAAGCTGCGTCAGGATGCGTGGGTCTTCGCCATAGCCATACTCAGACCCTTTATACTCGACTCCACCGGTTGCGACGATGATCACCCCGTGGGACACTTTTATTGCCTTCCCTTTCTGGTTTATTGTTGAGACGAAATTACCCTTGAATCCGCCGGTTTGAGCCAGTTCCGCTCCGAGGTAGACCTGGATCAACGGGTGCTGGTTCACCCTGTCAACGAGTTCAGCCAGGTATTCGCCCGGGTTGACCGGGCTGCCGTTGGTCGGGATGAAGTAACGCAGGTAACGCAGGTTCCCTCCCAGTTCATCTTCACGCTCAACAAGGTGCACCGGGAATCCCTGTTCCGCTAGATTAATGGCAGCGCTCATTCCGGCCGCTCCGCCGCCGATAATCAAGGCAGCGTTGTCGACCTCGACTTCGGTGACCTTGAGAGACTGCAGTTTAACCGCCCGGGCGACAGCCATCCGGACAAGTGATTTCGATTTTCTGGTCGCTGCTGGTTTATCTTCCGAGTGGACCCAGGAGCACTGGTTGCGGATATTTGCCATCTCAAACAGGTGTGGGTTCAGCCCGGCATGGCGCAGAGCGTCCTGGAAAAGCGATTCGTGCGTCAGCGGAGTGCAGGATGCGACCACCACCCGGTTCAGGTCGAGTTCCTTGATTTGTTCGATGATATGGGCGATGGTATCCTGGGAGCAAGTGTAAAGATTATCCTCGGCGTGGACAACTCCCGGCAGCTCACGGGCGTATTCGGCGACATCAGGCACATCAACATACCCGCCAATATTGGTGCCGCAGTGGCAGACAAATACCCCGATGCGAGCTCTTTCGTGGCTGACATCCCGCTCAGGGGGATATTCCTCCGGTTTGGTAAGGCTGAAGCGGGCAGAGGCGAGCAGTTCGGCTGCGCTGGCTGCGGCTCCACTCGCTTCTACTA
The DNA here is from genome assembly GCA_046259385.1 of Anaerolineales bacterium. Taxonomy (GTDB): domain Bacteria; phylum Chloroflexota; class Anaerolineae; order Anaerolineales; family UBA4823; genus CAVWDI01. The sequence continues at coordinate 61,561 of JBJYWI010000291.1, read as the reverse complement.
CAGTCTCTGGGATATCTTTTGGTTCGCGGAACGGTCCTGCGACGTAGATGCCGCGGCGGCTCGATTGCAGCGGATGGAAGAGTGTTGTGTGGCAGAAACCGTACGAGTCGAGCTCAATTCCGAGCCGGCGGCCGAGGTCCTGGACGGATTCAGCGATCTCCATCCCGACCGAAAGCACAACCAGGTCGAATTCAGCGTTTCGGACTTGTCCGGAATCTTCATAAGGGGCATTATAGCGCACGTACAGGTTGTTTGTCTGTGGGTCTTCCTTGATATCGCTCAAGCGGCAGCGAGTGTATTTAACCCCGTATTTTTTCTCCGCCCGGCGGTAATATTCCTCGTATCCCTTACTGTAGGAGCGGGTGTCCATGAAAAACACTTCGCATGAAACCCCTCCGTTTTCTGAACCATCCCGGGATTCTGTGCGGGCATGTTCAATCGTCATAACAGCTTCTTTAGCGGCATACATGCAACAAACTGAGGAGCAGTAATCGTGGGTCTGATCACGGCTGCCGACGCACTGCAGGAAAGCGATCCGTCTGGGGATTTTATCGTCCGAAGGACGTTTAACGTGTCCGCTTGTGGGACCGCTTGCAGAGAGCATTCGTTCGTATTGCAGGGAGGTGACCACATTGGGATAGCGTCCCAACCCATACTCCTGGGAGAGATTAGCGTTGTATACCTGGTATCCAGGTGCCAGGATCAGCGCGCCAACCTCAATCGTGCTGGTGGATTCCACGTCGTTATGGTTGATCGCATCACGCCCGCAGGCGAACATGCAGCTCATACACTCGGAGCATACCCCGCAGGCAAGGCAGCGGGCGGCTTCCGCCTTGGCGCTCTCCTCATCATAACCACCTTCAATTTCCAGGAAGTTGTTAATTCTTTTATCCACCGGGAGTTCTGGCAGGGGGATTCTGGGGTGGGGTATGATCTCGCCCTCGATAATAGCCTGATCAATTTCGTGCCTGGAGAATTTTACGACCGGCAGATCAGGCCTGGGCGGCGGTTCCATCGGTTCCTCTTGCAGGTAACGGATGATGGATTCTGCCGCTTTATGCCCGCTGTCGACTGCCTCGATGACGAATGCGGTTCCGGATACGCTGTCACCGGCTGCAAATACGCCCGGGCGGGTTGCCGCCAGGGTGTTTGGATTGATGGCAATGGTCTGCTGGTTGGTGATACCCACCCCGGCGTCATCCGGGATAAACGCAAGGCCGGCTCGCTGACCGACAGAAAATATTACTGTATCACAGGGGATAACATGCCGGGAGTCTGGAACTTTATCCAGCTGCAGGCGGCCGCCCTCGTCAAAATGGAATGATTCAACCAGGCTGCATTCTACGCCTTTTACACGCCCATTTTCATCCGAGAGGATCTGTTCGAAAGTGCGGCTATTATGGATGGCAATCCCCTCTGCCAGTGTATCGTTTATCTCCCACTCGTGGGATGGCATCTCGACCCGGCTTTCAAGGCAGGCCATCTCGACATGGCAGCCCAACCTCACCGCGCTGCGGGCGCAGTCGATTGCAACATTGCCGCCACCCAGGACAAGCACGTTCTTCCCAAGCTGTCCTTTTCTATTCTCGCCTTTTTCCCCTTCGCTCTCGCCGGCATACTTGCCAAGGCGGACATCGCGCAGAAAGTGGGTGTTGACGAGAACACCGTCTAAATTCGATCCTGGGATGGGCAGGCGGATGCCTTCGTGGGCGCCTACCGCGATCAGCACCGCCTGGAAGCCTTCATCATAGAGCGCATCAAGATCATCGATCCGGTGGTTAAGCCTCAGATCAACACCCAGGTCAATAATATCCTGCACTTCCCTTTCTATAATTTCGGTCGGCAGCCGGTATTCGGGAACCCCCAGGCGGAGCATCCCGCCTGGGACAGGCATGGCTTCAAATACGGTCACACCGTAACCGGCATGGATAAGGTCCTGGGCAGCAGTCAACCCGCACGGACCTGCACCTATTATTGCTACCCGCTCGTTTTGGCTGATGGGCAGGGCTTCAAGCGGCTGGCGCTCGGTTTCGTAAACTTTGTCGGTGACAAACCGTTTTAGAGCACGGATGTTAATCGGTTCATCCACCATGCCTCGGTTGCAAGCGTCCTCACAGCGATGGTTGCAGATCCTTCCGCAGATACCTGGGAAAGGGTTATCCATCTTGATTACCCGCAGGGCATCTTCCCAGCGCCCTTCACGAATCAAAGCGATATAGCCCTGGGCGCGCTGTCCAGCTGGGCAGGCATCCCGGCAGGGGGCGATACCGCGTTTCTCAATTGCATATGCGTTTGGCACCGCCTGGGGATAGAGTTTGTAAATTGCTTTGCGGGTTGAAAGACCTTCATTGAATTTATCGGGAATAACAATCGGGCACACTTCTGCGCAGTCGCCGCAACCCACACATTTATCCAGATCGATGTAGCGTGGTTTGTGACGGACCTGGACTTTAAAATTACCCGCTGCCCCGTTTACTTCCAGAACCTCGCTGTTAGTTAGTAGTTCAATATTGGGGTGCAAACCAGTTTCGACCAACTTGGGGGAAATGGTGCACATAGCGCAGTCGTTGGTCGGAAAGGTTTTGTCAAGCTGGGCCATTTTTCCGCCGATCGCGGAGGCTTTCTCAACCAGGTAGACCTTAAAACCCTGGTCGGCAAGATCGAGAGAGGCTTGCATGCCGGCAATTCCTCCCCCAACTACCATGACCGCGCCAGTAGGCTGTTCTGCCACATGGATAGTTGTTTTATCGGTCATTGCGCAATCTCATTTCCATACATTTATTCGTTGATAAATCCTTTGTGGTGCCTTTCCTCTCTATTTTCTACCCCGATATCCGGGGTCCTCTTCGGGATCTGGGCTGCCCGGGTCGCCAGCGCTTAATTTATTTAAATGATCTTCTGGTATTTTATCTTGAATTGGTTTAATTGGATTCGGGCCCAGTTTACGGATTCGCTCGGTCATTGTATGGGCTGCAATCGCGAAAGTGCCGCCCTGGCTGCCGGACATAAAGAACATGTCCAGCCTTTCGCCTCCGATCCCGATCTCATCAAGGATTTCTTTTGCCTTTTTAACTCTGGCAAGCCCGCGTTCATTGCCGCGCACATGGTGACAGTTTCCTATGGGGCAGGCGACTTGGTAGACACCGTCAGCGCCCTGTTCAAAAGCATCCAGTATATAGCGGATATCGGTTTTTCCGGTACACGGCAGGCGCACGAATTTAACATTTGCCGGGTATTGCATATTCAGCGCCCCAGCTGTATCCGCAGCCATATACCCGCAGTATATGCAGTAAAATGCGGTGATTTCAGGTTCAAAACCGTTGTGGTTATCTCTAGAATCCATGAAATTAACCGCCTTCCTGAAAATCTACCGGGATTAAGGATTCAACCGGTTCCGGAAGCCATTGCCCAAGCCCTCCGATGTCAGTTAACATAATCTGTTCATCAGTGTAATTGATAAGCTGGATGGCGTTAGCTGGGCACTCACCAGTGCAGGTTCCGCATCCCTGGCATTGAGCTGGGTCGATGAAAGCCGCTCCTCCCAGACCGCCAATTCCGGAGCGACCTTCGTATTCCACAACCTGAGGAATTTCGAACGGGCAGGTTCGGGTACAGGTAAGACAGCCCACGCATTTCTGCGGGTCTACTACTGCGACGATCCCTCCCAGGTATAGCGATTCCTGAGCTGACATAAGTGAAATCGCCCTTGAGGCGGCAGCCAGTGCATGACTGATACTCTCTTCCAGGAATTTTGGATAGTGGGCCATCCCGGCAAGGAAAATACCCTCGCGCATAAAATCCATCGGGCGGAGCTTCAATTGAGCCTCTTTAAAGAAACCTTCACTTGAAAGGGGAACCCGCAGCATCTCGGAAAGTTTTTTAGTTCCGGGTGATGGAACGATCGACATGCTCAATGGAATCAGGTCGGCTTCCAGTTCCAGCCAGCGGTCAAGGTTCGGCTCGTAGGCACGCACACGCATGCGCCGGCTGTGTTCATTGTAGCTTACCTGAGGAATCTCTTCGTCAGAGTAGCGCACAAATATCACCCCAAGCCTGCGGGCTTCAGTGTAATATTCCTCCCGGAAACCATACGTGACGATGTTGCGGTATAGAACCGTTACATTGCAGCTTGGATTGAACAACTTGATCCGGATGGCGTTTTTCATGGTGTTGGTGCAGCACACCCGCGAGCAATAGAAAGCGGATCCCTCAGGCTGGACGCACTGGATCATGACGACGTTTTTTAAGGCCGCGATTTCTTCGGGCTGGTGGATGATTTTTTCCTCAAGCTCGCGCTGGGTAACGACCTGTGGGTAATCCAGCAGCGGGTGGGATTTTGCTTCCAAAGCGCCGGTGGCTACGATTGTCACGCCGTGTTCGAGGTGGATTCGTTCTTTTGTTCCGTCCGGGCGTGAAGTTTCCAGATCGGTCTGGAAAAATCCGATATGCCCATCGTGGTTTACCACTTCCGTGCGGGTATATGTGGCAACGCGTTTGTGAGCCCGGACGCGGTTCACCAGGTCGCGCAGTAGAAGTTGGGGGTTGTATCCCTCTGCGACATAGTGCAGGGTCAGGAGGTTACCGCCCAACATCTCGGCACGTTCGACAAGATGCACATCATATCCGCTGTCTCCGATCGCCAGAGCGGCTGTCAACCCGGCTACCCCACCTCCGATAACCAGCGCGCTTGGGCGGCAGCGGTGTTTATCTTTATATACCGGTCTTGCCTTGGACACCCTACCTACCGCAATCCGCACCAGTTCCTGAGCTTTGCGGTTTGCCAGCTCGGGTTGGAAATTGTGCACCACGCTGCATTGTTCGCGCAGGTTCACCAGTTCAACCAGGTAAGGATTCAATCCTGCCTGCCGCGCCGTTCGCTGGAAAAGAGAATCGTGGGTACGGTTGCTGCAGGCCGCGATTACGACCCTGTTTAAGTTGTTCTCCAGAATTTGGTCTTTAATCGACCCCAATCCCTCCGGAAAACAGGCTGTTTCGAGGACTGAACTCGTCACCACACCGGGCCATTCTTTGGCCTGGCTTGCCAATCCTTTCAGATCGAGCATCGGGTTGCCTTCGAATTTACCCTCAAGTGTTCCGCTGCATGTGCATACAAACACCCCCACCCGGGGTTCCTCAGCGCTGATGTCGCGCTCTGGCGGCAGGTTGTTGCTCGACAGGAAGGGTAATTCGTGGGTGATCGGGTAAGTGTGCAGGCGGTCGTTTAAAAGCCTCATCACTTCAGCCGCCGCTCCGCTGGCGTCGATGATTGTTTCCACAATTTCTTTTGGGGAGGAGAAAGCGCCACAGACGAACACCCCCGGCCGGGTGGTTTGCAGTGGGTGAAATTTGTCTGTCTCGCAGAAACCGTACGAATTCAGCTCAATCTTCAACATCTTTGCGATCTCGGCTGCGTTATCCGGTGGCTGCAATCCGGTAGCGAGCACAACCATTTCAAAACGCTCTGTCTGAGTCCTGCCATTGGGGTCAGCGTAATGCAGGATGAGGTCTTTTGTCTGCGGGTCTTCCTGGATGCCGGAGACGCGGCAGCGGGTGTATTCAATGTGGTGTTTCTCGCGCGCGCTGTCAAAATAGGTGCTGTATTCTTTGTTGAAGGCCCGCTCATCCATGATGAAAACCCGGCAGGCGATGTCTTCTCCCAGGCGCTGTTTGGCGAGGATAGCCTCTTTGGTGGCGTACATGCAGCAGATCGAAGAGCAGTAATCATTATTTTGGTCACGCGATCCTATGCACTGCAACCACGCAATCGACTTTGGCTGCCTGCCGTCCGAAGGGCGCTGTACAATACCTTCGGTTGGGCCCGACCGGCTTGCATAGCGTTCGTACTGCATTGCGCTCAGCACGTTTGGATAGCGTCCGTGTCCGAGCTCGCCTATACTGCCCGGGTCAAAAACCTTGAATCCGAGCGCTAGAATGATCGCGCCGACTTCGACAGTCAGCAGTTTTGGCTGGTCGTCGAGATCGATTGCATTCGTTGGGCACACCTCAAGGCATCTGCGACAGTCGTCGCAGTATGGGCCTCGGTCGATCACATACGCATCCGGTTCAGCCCGAGCTGCCAACTTGTAGGCTGCTTTACGGGTGGTGATTCCTTGCTGGTAACTGTTGGGTAGTTCGACCGGGCAAACTTCAGCGCAGTAACCGCAGTTGATGCAGAGGCGTGGGTTAATGTAGCGCGGTTCCTGGCGCAGGGAAACGCTAAATTCGCCAGCCTGCCCAACGACATCCATCACGCGTGTGTTGGTTAGAATCTCAATATTGGGGTGCTTATTGTGGTGGATATAAGCCGGGGAGATGGATGGCCGGGTGCAGCCGTAACCGTGATCCGGTGTCCCCCTGCATAGTACACAATCATGCTGGGGAAACATATAACCGAGCTGGGCGACCCGTCCCCCAAGACAGGGGGTTAGTTCAACAAGGAAAACCTTCAAACCCGCATCAGCCATGTCGAGCGCGGCCCGCATACCGGCGATGCCGCCGCCAATAACCATTGCAGCAGCCGGTTCGGTATGGCTGGAACCACCATTGCTGCTGTTTACCATAGACACAACCTGCATTAATATCGCTCCAGTGTCAAAAAGATTTTATAAACCAAGCCGCCCTCCTTGCAGAACAGGAAGGGCGGTCAGCATCAATATTGGTGAGGATCGGGCCTTCTGAACCGGCAGGAAGTTGGCAGGTTTAGCTGTGAAGTAAATCACAAGCCACGGGCAAAAAAATATATTCACCCTGCGGCTATTTGAACTACTGGTTGGCCCTCAATTTCGTATTTATACCGGTTCTATCGGTATGTTTTATAAATTGGCTACCAGTAATAATATAAATATACTAATGTTTGTCATATTTTAGCTGAATGAAAAGGTGATGTCAACGTGATATATGTCATGTATCGAGGTAGACAGGTGTTTCTTTAGGGGTAATCGGATTTACCGTGGTTTTATCTTAATAAGCGGCATAACAAAAAAAACAATGCGGAGATTGCAGAATTGAATTTTAATGGGTAGAATCGGAACCTGTTTTTGTTTATAGAACAACCTTTTTTCCAGCAAGTTTTGTGGGGAAATGCGTTCTTTGAAAAATGCGGATGAGGGATTATATGAAATATGATGCCAGAAACGTGATTGTCACCGGCGCTACCGGCGCGATTGGCTGGGCTGTTGCCCGGCAGATTGTTGGGCTGGATGGTTTTCATGTTGTATTGGCAGCCAGGGACGCATTGAAAGCTGAACTCGCTGTCCAGAGAATTCATGAGGCGGCAGGCTGCATCGATATGACCTACGAGCTGGTGGACCTGTCCCGCCCGGGTTCAGTACGCGCCTTTGCGGCGCGCTGGGACAAACCGCTTTATGCGCTGGTCAATAACGCGGTTACTGCACCTCGCCAACGCATGGAAACTCCGGAAGGGTTAGAACTGCAGTTTGCAACTAATGTACTCGGATATTTCTGGATGACTTCCTTATTTAAACGCCACCTGATGGCTGGCTCGCCATCGAGGGTAGTGAACGTGGCGAGCAATTATGCTGGCGGGCTTGACCTTGATGACCTTGAGTTCCGCCGCCGCAAGTATGAAAACCACACTGCTTACCGCCAGTCAAAGCAGGCGAACCGTATGCTGACAGCCGCTTTTGCATCCCTATATGATGCAGATGGAATCACCGTAAATGCCTGCCATCCGGGGGTAGTAAACTCTCAATTGACGATCGATATGGGCACACGCGGACCGGATAGTCCTGACCAGGGCGCGGATACGCCGGTCTGGTTGGCAACCAGCCCAGAGGTCTCTGGAAGAACCGGAAAATATTTTGTGAACCGGCGCGAAAGAGCAGACCGGTTCATGGAGAACCATGAAGATATTGAACGGCTGTACAGCATTTGTGATTCTTATACCGACAGGTATTTGTAAACGAAATAATAGGCAGGAAGAAACTAAATGATGAGTACAAATAATGCGGTTGATGGAGTTATCAGGGCTCTGCCGCTTGACCGGAAAGAGGCGCTTGAAACCATCCGCGGGTTCATTCTCGATACGATCCCTGATATAGAGGAGACCATGCGCTATAATATGCCGACCTACGAGAAGGACGAGGTGGCATGCGCGCTGGCTTCCCAGAAACATTACATCAGCCTGTATATGGACGTGGACCTGGTTGAGGGACACCGGGAGAAACTGAAGCACCTGGATGTCGGAAAGAGCTGCATCCGGTTTAAGAAAATTGATGACCTGCCGTTTGACATTGTAAAAGAAAACCTGGAAGAAACAGTCGTCCGCCAGTCAAAGATCGGATGAGCGAGAAATCCAGACGGAAGAACGAATCCCGGGAAAGGTTCAATCGATTTGCGCCGCGCTATGTTACCAGCGAGGTGCATGCAAAAGCCCCGGAATTACAGCGCCTGGTTGAGATCGCCCGACCGCAACCGTCATGGACCATGCTCGATATTGCCACTGGTGGAGGTCACACTGCGCTGGCGTTCACCTGTATTGTGCAATCTGTTATTGCGGCGGATGTATCGTCCGGCATGCTTTCCGCAGCCTGGAAATTTATCCGCTCAAAGGGTGCGCTGAAGGTATTATTTGCCTTTGCAGACGCGGCCCGACTTCCGTTTCTCGCATCCAGTTTTGATCTTATTACCTGCCGGATTGCTGCCCATCATTTCAGAGATGTAAATCAATTTGTGGCGGACTGCGCCAGGGTATTAAAGCCGGGAAGATGGCTGCTGGTTCAGGATCAATGCCTTCCGGAAAATACGGCTGCCGCGCGGTATATAGACCGCTTTGAAAGGCTGAGGGATCCCAGCCACAGGCGGTAAAAGAACAATTGATAAAGATGGTCAAGGAGGCGCCGCGGGAGGTGCTTGCCTGGATGCAGCCCAAAAATTTTGATGGGCAGGAGGCGGCTTTTTTAAACCCCCATATTTTGATCGCAGGGCGAAAAGGAAACGGAGATGATTGAGGAAACCGGCATAAAAAACCATGCAGGAGGTAAGTAATGGAAACAATCCATAACCGCGCAGGAGGGTCAGAACCCGAATCGCAGGCTTTATCATCCCTGCAGGGGCTTTCGGTGGGAGACGCATTTGGAGAGACGTTTTTCAGAGAAGACCCGCAATCGATCCAAGAACGTTCGCTTCCCCCCGGAACCTGGAACTGGACCGATGACACGCACATGGCGCTTTCAATCGTCGAAGTGCTGCTTGAATTTGGCAGGATTGAACAGGATAAACTTGCCCGTTTATTTGCTGAAAAGTACAGCCAGCAACCCTGGAGAGGTTACGGGGGCGGGGCCCGGCGCCTTCTGGGAAACCTGTCCCGCAAGGCTGACTGGCGTGAAGAGGCGCCAAAATTATTTTCTGGCGGCTCTTACGGCAACGGAGCTGCGATGCGGGCAGCACCAATTGGAGCGTATTACACCAACGCCCCCCAAAGGGCAGCTGAAGAAGCTGAAAAATCAGCTATGATCACCCATTTCCATCCTGAAGGCAGGGTTGGGGCGATGGCTGTGGCAGCTGCTGCGGCGCTGTTTCCCCTTGAACTAGGTGTTAAAACCGGTGCGGAATTCCTGGAAGAGGTTGCCGCTCTGCTGCCGGAGAGTAAAACTCGTGCGGGAATCGAAGAAGCCGTCCGGATCCCGCCCAGTCAGGTCCAACAGGCAGCCTCGAAGCTTGGTACCGGGATGCGGGTCGCCGCGTTTGACACTGTCCCGTTCTGCCTGTGGGTTGCTGCCCACCACGCGGACGAATATGAAAACGCGCTGTGGGTCACCGTTTCTGGATCAGGCGATATGGATACAACCTGCGCGATTGTTGGGGGGATAATAGGAGCAGCCCGCCCGGCCCCGCCGGAGTGGATTGCACGCCGGGAACCTCTGCTGGATCAATTTAACGTTTGAGCCCCGGTTATACCGTCCGCTTTCGCAGGCGGTCTGCCATCACACCCAGGATATCGCCTGGATCAAGATCGATCAATGATCTTTCCACCGGAAATGATTTCAACTTCCCCCTCCAGTATTCCGAACATTACATCGCCGGGTTCACCTTTGTTAAAAATTATTTCCCCGCTCTAAAAAAATTCGGTTCTCTTTTTCATTCCTTAATATTTTCAGCGATGGCATGAAGACAACCATATCATTGGCCGTAAAAATTGAAGCCGGCGCGATTTTGCCATTCTGGTGCGCTTTTTTCAGCAAGGTTCACAAACGTTTACACTTGATCTTCTGAACCTTGGCTAGCGCGCAGTTCGCTGATTTTACTGCGCAGCTCCTGGAAGTATTCGGTCTCAGTGATTTCGGCGACCTGGCGTGCCTGTTTGACTTTATCTATTTCTATTTTCAGGTCTTTGACCTCTCTCTTCAGCTGGTTCTCGCGCGCTTCAACCAGGCGCAACATACGCTGGAACACCCGCGCAAGCTGGCCGAGTTCATCCCTCCGTTTTGTGACTCCTTCGATCATTTCGGGCTGGTATTTCCCTTCCTCCACTGCAACCGCCGCGGCGATTACACGTTCAAACTGCTGGATGTATTCAAAGTCATCGGCGCGGTCTTCCATAAGGTTGCGCATCCTCTCGCACAGGATGTGGAATATGCCGCGGGTGACCGCGCTCTGGGTTTCAACCAGATAGAGCAAATCCTCCTGATCCAGTTCGTAAAGCAAGGTATCTTCGACTGCGGTTATGGATGCGCTGCGCACTTCCGGATCGAGAGCTGCCATTTCCCCAAAGATATCATATGGGTGCAATTCGTTCAGGTGCAGGTCGCCGTCATGTACAAGCATCTTTCCTTCGGCGAGGATAAACATGCTTGAACCCTGGTCCCCTTTATGGATAAACGTATGGCTGTTTTTTACATTGACCTCCTTGAGCAAATCGACAGCTTTGATCAAGGCGGGCTCAGGGATCGCAGAGAATATATTTACCGATTTAAGTATCACCAGTTTGTCCAGGTCGACATGCGCATCCCCTTTGAGATGTTCGATCAGCTTAGCGACAGCCTCCCTGTTGCGCTGTTTGCCTTTATCCCGCAACATCCTTGCGGATTCTGTGAAATAGTCGTGGGTTATGAGCAGATTGAGCTGCGAACTGTACCATTCAAGATCGGTGAACACTTCTCCACCGGTTGCCCATTCATGCCTCAGGTCGAGATTGCGTTTGAAATAATCCGCCCGCCCGAGCACATCAAGATCGGCGTCTGCCAGAATCTCTCCTAGGCTGCTGGTCGGTGATTGGGGCATTTTCGTCGCCATGATCAACTCTCTGATCACCTGTATTTGCTCGGGACTGTAGTTAAATCCTGGCAGGTTAGCTTCGACAACTCTTACGCCTTCCTCTTCGTGGTTCTGACGGCCTTGAATATGGCCCACGTCGTGGTAATAGGCGGCGGTCTTCAGCAGGAGCAGGTCTTCTCCCTGAATCCCTTCAAGTTTAGCCAATCTCTCAACCGCGGGAACGACATGATCTCTGGTGTGAGAGAGTGAATGGTAGGTCAGCCGGGACGGCAGCCTGTCCTCGAGGAGTTTGAGGGCAAATTTACGTGCGCTGTCATAATCGGGAGTCTTCATAAAAATACCTCCCAAATCCAGCAACAGAAAATTTGTATGATCTGGTTTTAGTCATAGATTTCTTATTGTAATCCAGGAGATAGGTCTCCTTTTTAGAATAGTTTCATGCTCATGGCGGGGTGATATAACTTATCTGGAAAAATGAAATGAACAATTCATTATCGCGGTTGATGGATTGGCGGCGGTCAATCGGGATGCAGACAAACAGGGAATCAGCGTCGGATTGCTTCATTGTTGGTTCCCGGTCAGGCTCAAGCTCTGAGCTGGTCGATTACCCCAGAAAGTCTCTGGCTGATTGGATGTCCGGGATACTGAAGTACGAAGATGCCTCCGCTTGCCAGCATCATCATTTCGTCAGAGTGCGGAAGGACTGCCGCAACCCGGCAGTCATAGATCCTTTCAACGTATTGGCGGACTTCCTCAGTTTCAAATCCATCTGGCACTTTATTAACGACCAGCATCATTGCGGGCACTTCGAGCCGGCGGGCGACCTCTATGGTGACTCCTGTGCCCTGGTAATCCTGCTGGTCAGGACGCAGGACGATAACCAGACTGTCCGAGATGGCGATTGACAGGAGGGTCTCCTCATTCAGCCCTGGATGGGTGTCAATCAGGAGGTAGTCCAGGGCACGATTTTCGATGATTTCCTGGAAGCCATCGTTCAGAATTCCCACATCGTAACCCTGGCGCAGGATACGTGTGATCTCGCCTGTTTTTATACTGGAAGGGATCAGGAAGATTTTTCCTTCTACATCGCCGTTAAGATTGGGAGTGACGTCATAAGTAGCCTGCTGTATATTGCATTTCCCCCACAGGTAATCGTTCAGCGAAAACTGCATGACTTCCTCGTTCAAATTGAAGAGGATATGAATACCGGGTGACTGAATATCGGTATCAACCACACCCACCCGGTGCCCTTTACCTGCCAGTAAGGCTGCTAAATTTGCGGCTGTGTTGGATTTTCCGGTGCCGCCGCGGAATGAGTGAATGGATATAATCAAAAGTTACTCTCCCCAGTACCGGAGGAGCCAGTGGGTTCTCTCCGGAGTGCGAACATTGTAATATCATCATATTGACTGCGATCTGAGATGTGAACCTTCAGTTCGGAAACGAGATTCATTATCAACTCGTCCGTGCTGCTATATTTTCCCCTGGCGAGGTTGAGCAGCTGCTCCTCCCCGAATGTCTCCCCGGATGGATTCAGCGCATCGATGACGCCGTCCGTGTAGGCGAACAGGGTGTCCTTCTCGCCTATCCTGATATTTTCGATGTTAAAAAGCATATCGGGAAGCATTCCTACCGCCGGGCCGGTAGGATCCAACCTTTGAAACTCGCCATTTTCCCGGACCAGAATCGGGGGTTCATGACCTGCGTTTATATACATCAACGATCCGTTAGACGGATCGAGTACTCCTATAAAGATTGTAGCGAACATATTTGTATCGCCGTGGTTTGTTGCGATGTAATTGTTGGTGAGGTTGATTGCATTTTTAAGGGCGGTGGTGCCAGTAGATAACATCTTGCGCCTGTGTCCCAGTGATGCAGATTCATTTTCATGCGCGCCTTCCTCTGAGAGCACATCCATCCAGGACAGTTTATAATGCTGGTCGGCAAATGCCCTTATCAGACTGCGAAACAGTGCCATAAACAAAGCCGCGCCGACGCCTTTGTCAACAACGTCAGCCATCACCAGACCGATCCTGCGTCCGCTGGAGAGCGTGAATACATCGTAGAAGTCACCTGCCACCTCCCTGGCGGCTTCAAAGTAGGCTGTGATCTGCCAGCCTGGAATATGGGGAAGGTCTTGCGGCAGGAAGCTTGCCTGTATATCCCGGGCGATTTCGAGCTCGCGCTCGACCGCCTGCAGGTGCTCTTCCATCTGTCCTATCCAGGGAAGAGGTCTCAGCACCCCGTAAAGGACCGGTGTTAACCCCGGCCTCTCAATTTCGGGGGAGATTGTACAATCCACCAATTGGGGACCCCCACCCATGCTGGAAATTACCAAATCGCGGCTTGTGATTTTTCCGTCAGCCCGGTTTCTATCCAATGCCTTTTTAAGTGATCGGATATCCTCAGCAGAGAGGGTATTAAAGATATTTTTTCCAATAACGCTTTTCTGATCGAGGCCTACTAAACGGCAGAAATTCTGGTTGACCTCTAAAATCTCCCCGGTCGGATCGCATTTAAAATACGCAAAACCGATCTCCTGAAAAATATTCGCAGTATCAGTTCTGTTTAAATCTTCCATCTGGTTTAAGGGCGGCGGTTAATTCGAAAAACTGGCAAGCGCGTTTTCACTATCTGGAAAGATCTTCAGAATATTGGTGAAACCGGACATTTTCAGCACTTTCTCAACCCCCGGCTGGGCACCTGCAATCCGCAGGTCGCCGCCTTTATTGCGGCATTCCTTGAGCGCAGCCAGAACTGACCGAAGTCCGGCGCTGCTCATGAATTCCACTTGGTTAAGGTCCAGCACAAGATTTGTGTGGTCCTGGCTTATTTTCAGGGATAAAAAATCGGTAAGGACCGAAGCGGTCAGTGCGTCCACGCTGCCAGAGACCTGAACAATATCTGCAGGGTGTTTCTCAAGAAAATTAATGTCCATGATTTTCCCTCCCGGGAGATTAATTAGTCTGGTTATCCAACTGCGGATTCCAGTTTTTTGATGAATGTGAGCCGGTTGCCGTATGGGTTGGTGGTGTACTCTATCTCATCCATGGTCTGGTAGATGAAATAAAGGCCAAAACCGCCGGTAGGCCGGTCTTCCAGACCGGCTTCCAGGTCTGGTGCCGGAGTCTGGATGGGTTCAAATGCATGTCCGAAATCGGTGATAGTAACCTCGATATAAGCGCCTTTAAATTCCAGGGATAGAATAATCGATCCCGGATTCATGCCCTGGTAGCCGTGTGTGATGATATTTGTACAGGCTTCATCGACCGCCAGTTGCAGATCATAAGTGATCTGCTTATCAATTCCGGAATGGTGGCTGCAGGCGAGGTTGATATATTTCCTGAATTCAGGGAGCGAAGTCAATTCTGCCGAGCGTGTTATCTGGTGCATTTTTTATACGTATATTCTATAGTTTCCGGGTATATTTTGATCATTTCTGTCAATATTCCGCGCCCGGGAAAGTCTCAACTCCCGCTTTACGGCCCACCTGCTTGACCATCCTTAGATCTTCCCATTTCTCGCTGATTGCTTCTAGGATTCCATCGTGGATCGCCCAGGCTCGGCCGCGCACAAAGCGCCAGGCGTCCGGTTTGCGAAAGGAGGTGCTGCTGTCCAGAGCCTGGTGCAGCCTCCCGCCGTGTTGAAACTCGGCATGGATATTGTCCATTAGTTTATGCCCGCGCACATAGGCGAACCCCCTTTTTTCAAAGAGCCAGGCTGCTGAATAAAATTGCGGCTCCAGAAAGTAAGCCCTGTGACCGGTCGCAGCCAGGAAAGTTTCGAACTGGTTAAGCGTGATTTTCAGAGCGCCGAGCCCATCCCGGATTTGCCCGGGAGCAAGACCGGCTTCCATTGCCCGCTGCTCCTCTTCCAGATTTCGCCCGGCTTTGCCGGTAACGTCTTGATCCACTTCACGGTTGATGACGGTTCCAAAACGCGGGCTTTGCGGGTCGTTGAGCTGCAGCATCTTTATTTCCAGGCTGCCCTCAGCGTTATCGGAAATTTCCAGGTGGAAGAATTCATCCATCCGATCATCGTCACTGAATGCCATGAGCCGAACTGAATTTGAGCCAGCCCGGGCATCTAACCGGACATGCAGACCCCCTCCGGCACCTTTCCATGAGACTGGATCAATCTGAAACCGGGCCAGCAGTTCGGGCGGGATAAGTATCCGGTAAACCCGCTTCTTGATGTTCTCCGGAAGGAGATTGATCTGGCTGAGCAGGATAGGCGCCTCGCTGTACTGCTCCAGCCAGCTGGATGTCAGTTGATCCGTAACAGGCTCAATCCGGTCAGGAGTGGATTTTAGTTGCAGGTTTCTAAACATTGATAGACCAGGGTGATGGTGAATCTTTCCAATTTTCCCGGCTGCCAGAATTTCACAATCGGGCGGCTGATATCCAGGTAAAAAAATATTTTGAACCCCTCAATTTGAGATTCAAAATTATTATAGCACTAATTGGATGAATATTGTGATAAATGCGGGGAAAATCTGATGAGTTTTCAGTGAGCAATCTTATGGAGGGGATATGGGATCCGGTGTTTTAGGTCGAGCGAGAATCGTACCCTCAAACGAGAAATTTTCTGGTTTCTGGTTGATATTGATATAATCGATTGTTATACCCCCGTCGTAGTGGGAGGGAGCAAGCCGGGATTACCCGGAAATATCATCTGAAGTTCCAAATCGAGCATGAACGTCGGTTCATCAGCGGCATTTTTTTCCTTCGATATCGGGTAGTGGAGATGCAAGCTTATTGAACCCTGCAACAACAGATCCAGCTGGAAAGCGTGATGCTTTGAAATAAAATGGACTCGATCGATATGCCCTTATCCGTTTGGAAGTAGAAAAGCAATAGGTGTTTGGTCGGCTTAATTAAGAACAGGACACCGAATGCAGTTGGAGGTAATAAATGGCAGTTATTCGAGAAGGGGACAAAAAAGTACTCCTGGTTGTAGATGCGCAGGTTGGGGTGATGCGTGATGCGTGGGATTCCCACCGCATTATCAAGAATATAGGCATCGCAGTTGAAAAAGCACGCCGCCGCGGGATACCGGTTATATGGGTGCAGCACTCAGACGACGAACTGGTTTGTGACAGTTCTGAATGGCAAATCGTCCCGGAACTTACACCCGCAGAAGGCGAATCAAAGATCGACAAGCATTTCAACTCTTCGTTCGAGGCTACCCCGCTGGAGGATGTCCTGACTCAGCTCGGCGCTGCTCACATCATACTGGCTGGCGCTGCCACAAACTGGTGTATTCGAGCTACGGCTTATGGCGCTCTTGATCGAGGTTACGATCTCACCCTGGTCGAAGACGCTCACACCACTGAGAATTTGGAGTTCAAGAACGGTGACAGAATCGGAGCTGCGGATATTATCCGGGAGCTCAACAATGCAATTGCATGGCTAAGCTACCCGGGCTGTACAAACCGCACTGTACTGGCTGAAGAGATATAATTTACTAGCCCGGCGGTTTATGCAAGGTAATGCCAGGTTTGGTGAGTGCAGGCTTTCCAGCTTAACCCAAGTTTACGCTGACCATGCCACGCCAACATTGCGCGCAGCAGGTCAGGACTGGAATCCAGCAGTTTTGGCGGGTGTAAGGATGAGATAAATAGATAATTTCAGATTTTAACTAAACCGCCAGTAATAAAAGGCCTGTATAAAAAGTGAAATGCGGGTGAAAAACCCGCATTTCATTGAAATTGCTAGAACGGGCCCGGGCAGTAATGATAGCTGTTTTGAGGGCCCGCCGGAAGTATACCACAGTTTGTGCAATTTTGCACAAATTATTAATATTAATGTATCGTTTGATAATTGAATCTGTTCATCCCGCTGAATTCAGGATTTCCGCAACCCGGTATAGAGGTTCTGCCCCGGATATCTCTTTCTGGATCGCGATCTGTCTTGCAGAGAGATATCCCATAAATTCCCCTAGGCAAGCTAGCAGGGCACGCTCAACCCGATCATCTGCCCGGACACCGTTTTCCCACCACCAACCCTTGATGGTGAGCAGCCGGGTCTGTTTATCATACTGAGGTTCGAAGCGGGCGATAAATTTATCCCCGTAAAGCACAGGCAGCACGTAGTATCCATATTGGCGCTGGGCGGCGGGTTTGTATATCTCCCAGGTGTAGTCAAAATTAAACAGCAAGCGGATCATGTCGCGGTCCCACATAAGGTTGTCCATCGGCGCGATGAAAGCAGCCTTCGCTTTTGGTGCCCGCTTGGACTGAACTGTGTCCAGTGTGGGTAGGTCTCTCGCACGGATATAGAAAGTGCGGTCTGGAAACCCTTCAAGCTTAACTGCTTGCAGCTTCCCGCGTTCCATAAGCAGCCGCAGGATCTCGCGGCGCTGCCCGCTTTTCATATTGTTCATATCCAGCCAGTGATCTGTGCCGCCTGGATTTGCAATCCCCAGCCCGCCGACCCGTCGAAGGACATGCCATTCCTGGTAAGCTTGCAGGGAATTATTTGGATCCGGTCTTTCCAGCAAATCCTTGGGCAGCAAGCGTTCGGTCAGTTCGAAGACCCGGCGTGTGTTGACCCGGTGATGCACATTCACATAACCCATAAAATAAAGCAGTTCCAGCGCGGCGCGCGGCATTCGTGCCGGAACACCCCACCACCAGTCGATCGTTTCGGCGTTTTTGAAATCTATTGAAGATAAGGGTCCGCGCTCGCGGATCGTCTCCAGGACCCGTGGCGCGATCTTCATCGGCGGGTTGGAAGGTTTGCCGTGCTTTTCGCGCATACGCTCTCGGAAACGGCTGAAATAGGGCCAGTCGCCCACATCGTAAATGGACTGCACCTTGTCATAACCGTCAAGCAGTTTTCTGTCCTGGTACAGCAGATCGTTCAGGTGATGCGTTCGGTAATTTTTTATCCGAGACTGCAGGACAAGGTCCGGATTGCGCCCGACCACATTGATCGGGTCGTACTGGATGCAGCCGACATGGCGGATGAAATCGTGGATCGCCTGCTTCCCTTTCAGGCTGCGGGGCGGCCACAAATGGAGATGAGCAAGCAGGAAGCGCCTTGCAGCACGCTTGCTGAGAGTGATACCCGGTTCTGTGTCTCTGGCACTGGACATGCTGTTTCAAATCCCCTTCTGGCCGCGGTAGACGATAAATATCCCTGCCAGCACGAGCAGTCCGCCTGCAATCTGCTGTCCGGAGAGGGCGGATCCGAGCAGCAGGCTGGCGAAAATCGCTACCAGCACCGGTTGGCCCAGCAGGGTTGGGGAGACGATTGTCGCAGGAAGGAAACCCTGGGCATAATTGAGCGCTAACCAGCCAATAAAATGAACGAACACCCCAAGCGCCAATAAATACAGGTATGTTGACAGGGGATAGCCAGAGAGCGGGACTTTCAGGACGAGATTGAGGATAAGCTGGAAGATAAAGGCGCTAATGGTTGTGATCCAGAAGTAACTGATGGTACTCAGAAACAAACGGCCGCGTTCGGTTACCAGAAAATATCCTCCATAGAAAATCGCTGCCAGCAGCCCAAGAAGGGTCCCCAGACCCACCTGTGCAGCCTGTCCAAGATCGTTCACCAGAACAAGTGCTACCCCGGCGAGTGCGATAATTAAACCCAGCCAGAAGGTCCAACCCGGGCGTTTGCGGAAGATAAACCAGGCTCCCAGCCCGACCCACAGCGGGGCGGTGTTGACCATCAGGGTCGGGTTGGTGGGACCGCTCAACAGGATGCCAGCGGACCAGAAAGTTACATCCAGGCTGAAAAGGATTCCGCCGGCGATCGCGAACGGTAATCCCTGTTTGAAGGAAACATCCCTGGCTTGTTTTGTGCGCCGGAGAAAGGGCAGGGTCGCCAGGATTGAGGCGATGCCGGTCCGGTAAAAGGCGATGATTGTGCCGGGGGCGTTCGCCAGATACACGAAAATGGCGGCTGAGCCAAGTCCAAGCAGACCAACCCCCAATGCCAGGTAAGGGTATAACCCGGAGAGATCGATCCCGGCTGGCTGGATTTTCTGCCGCAGCGATGGCCTCAATTATTCACCGATGAGCTTCACGAGCACCCTTTTCCGGCGCCGCCCGTCGAATTCACCGTAAAAAATCTGCTCCCATGGGCCAAAGTCTAGCTGTCCGTCTGTCACCGCTACCACGACTTCCCGGCCCATTATCTGGCGTTTCAGGTGAGCGTCAGCGTTGTCCTCCCCGGTGCGGTTGTGCTGGTACTGGTCCACCGGTTCGTGTGGCGCCAACTCCTGGAGCCACTTTTCGTAGTCCTGGTGCAGCCCGCGTTCGTCGTCATTGATGAAAACCGAGGCGGTGATGTGCATGGCATTTACCAGAACCAAACCTTCCCGAATGCCGCTTTCGCGCAAGCATTCCCGAACCTTGGGGGTGATGTTAATGAACGCCCGTCGGCTCGGAACCTCAAACCAGAGTTCTTTGCGGTATGACTTCATAGTTGATTTCCTTTCTGAAGGTATTTGAAGTTGTTGGATACGTTGTAATTAAAGGAAAGACACCCACAGGCGTTTCTTGTAGCAAAGATTCCATCACGTGGATGCTCATCTAGTACGACTCTGCCACTCCTCATAAATCTTCCGCCATACTGCAGCCTTCCTCTTCAAAATCGATCTCCACGGTGGTGTGGTAGAAGTCCAGTTCACGGCTTAGGTGCTTGATCTCAGCCTTGATGCACTCGACCTGTTCCCTGGTGGTTCCCTGTTCAACCACAAGGTGCGTGGTAAGTACATGGCGTTCGCCGTCCAGGGACCAGACGTGGGTGTGGTGGCTTGAGCGTACATTGTCAATCGACAGCAATCTGCTTTCGACCTGTTCCAGATCAACCTCATCCGGGACCGCCTGCAAAAAAAGCGCTAGAGTCCTGCGAAGATTCTTGATCACGTTAAAAAGGATATAAAGGGTGATCAGGATGGAGAGCAGCGGGTCGAGGAAATAAAAATCAGTGAACAGCAAGACGATGCTGACTACCAGCACCGCCACCCAGCCGAGTACATCCTCGATCAGGTGCCAGGCTGCCACCCGGGCGTTGAGCGTTTTACCGCCGCGCAGGCGCAGCACAGCAAGCCCATTCGCCAGAATGCCCAGGATCGAAAACAAAGCCATGCCCTGGGCGTCGGTTGGCTCCGGTTCAATCAAGCGCGGGACTGCCTGCCAGATGATAAACAGCGAGCCTACGATCAGCACGATTGTGTTGACAAGCGCGCTGAGCATTGAATAACGCCGGTAGCCGTACGAGTAGCGCTTGTCGTCGCCCCTTTCGGCGTAATTTTCAAGGTACCAGGACATCCCCAGCGAAATACTGTCGCCCAGGTCGTGCAGGGCATCCGACAGAATCGCCAGGCTGTTGGTCCAGATGCCGCCAAAAACCTCCAGGACGGTAAATGCCAGGTTCAGAAAAAATGCGGCTTTTATCCTGGCGGTATCTCCGCTTGGGTGATTGTGCGCCATGAATCAGCGCGAAATCAGGATCAAAATCCCTGCCACCACTGCCAGGATATCCAGAATCTGCCGCAGTTCTCCAACATTAATGAATCCCGATACGCCGATCAATATCAGCCAGATCGCCAGGGCGATCGTCCCCAATCTTGAGAAACTCATGAATTTACTCCTTAAAGTGCGATCTTGGAATAAAAAATCCGGAAGAGAGAATAACCGAATTCGCTCTTATTAGCAAGTCCATTTGGATTTTACGGGCTGCGCAAGGATTGAGAACCAGCCTTTAAGTTATTCCCTGTTTTTATTCACCATCGGAAACCAGAATGTCAGCAACAGAGCTGCCAGCAAGGCGGTGGCTGCACCAAAAATAAACGGGGCAGCTGGACCGAACCCATACCAGCTCCCTATTCCCTGCCATAAAATCCCGGCGATGAAAGAAGCCGGAAACGCCATGAGTCCTACCGCGGCATTATAGGTACCGAAGGCTGTCCCCCTCACATTTTCGGAGACAAGGTCAGCCACCATGGCTTTGGATGTGCCGTAGGTTAAACCGTAATATGAGCCGTAAATTGCGTACAGCAGCCAGGCCTGCCAACCGGATTTCGCCAGACCGAATCCCAGGTAAATGGATGCGTAGATCAGCCATCCTGCAGCGATCACCCGCCTGCGCCCAATGCGGTCGGAAAGCGCGCCAGCGGGTGTAGAGATCAAGGAATAAATTAGGTTGAATACTACCAGCATAGAGAGTATTCCCAAAACGCTCAAACCGCGTTCCTGGGCTCGGATGATCATAAAGGCGTCAGATGAATTTCCCAGTTCAAACAGGCAGACAAGCACCAGGAAAACTATAAATGACTTACCCAGGGATCCGAAACCAATCTTGATTTGGTTCCGTTCTGCCCCGATCGGTACATCCTGTGCCCCCGTAGCGATGGTCAGGACTGCCAGAAATGCCGGGACAAGGCTGAGCAGCACAATCGTACGGAAAGTGGATTCGTTTAGATCCAACGCGCTTGATTGCAGGTACCAGACTCCGGCAAGTGTAATTAACAAACCGAGCATTGCCCCAGCAGTGTCAGCTGCGCGCTGTAAACCGAAGGCGATCCCGCGAGCACTTTCTTCAATCGAATCAGCCAGGAGGGCATCGCGCGGAGATGTGCGGATCCCTTTCCCAACCCGGTCAGCCCACCTTACAACTGCGACTGCAATCCAGCTTTCGGCAAAGTAGAAAAACGGTTTAGTAAAAGCCGACAGGGCATATCCCGTAACAGCCAGCCACTTACGCGCCCGAAGTCGGTCCGAAATCCAGCCGGATACCAGCTTAATCATGCTGGCTGTGGTTTCGCCGATCCCTTCGATCAGGCCAATGACGCTGGTTCTAACGCCCAGAGTGTTAAACAGGAAAAGCGGAAGCAGGTTTATTACCATCTCGCTCGAAATGTCCATAAAGAAACTGGTCAGGCTGAGAGCCCAAACATTGCGCGGCAGTTGACGGAGAGAAATTTTCTGATCGGAAATCTCTTTGGATCCATTCATCTCTATTTACCCCATTTCATTATAGACCTGTTTAAGCCAGGAGATTTCTTCAACTTCGAGATATTCCAGCATATACAGCCCTCCTTAATCAGAATCTTGCAAATTTTTAATAGATAATTGATATAAATTCAGCCCAAACCCGGTATACTTGGTGAAGTTAGTCCTAGATATATACAAAAAAAACCATGACAGAAGACCTGAATAATAAATCTCCGGGTGAAAAGGACCCGGAGGATAACGAACGAATTAAAGAACAGAAGCGGCGCCAGAACCTGATGACCCTTGGCTACGTTGCTGCTGGGATCGCTGTACTGCTTCTTATCCAGATATTCCTGCGCAACCCGGTATCCAAGCCTACCCAGGAAATCCCATACAGCGAATTCCGTGAGAAGCTGGCGGGCGGACAGGTGACCCGGGTTGAAATCGGCGCAGACCGCATAACCGGATTCCTGGAAAACCCGGAAGAGGGCAGCGGCCCGGAGGAGATTTACTTTTTCACCGCCGCCATCTCCGGAAGCGACCCGGACCTGATAGAAGAACTTGACGCGGCAGGTATTGAATACAGTTTTAAGCGGCAGCCAAGCCAGGCGAGTGCGTTCATCCTTTCTTGGGGCATCCCGCTCGGATTAATGGTGGTAGTCTGGATGCTGCTGATGCGCCGGATGGGCGGGACCGGTGGTGGCGGTATGGGTGGATTTCTGGGGGTTAACAAAAGCAAAGCAACCGAGGTAAAGCCGGAAGAAGTCGGGATAACTTACCAGGATGTCGGAGGAGCGGACGAGGCGATAGCAGAACTGCAGGAGATCACTCAGTTCCTGAAAACCCCGGATAAATTTGCCAAACTTGGCGGGCGCATTCCGAAGGGTGTGCTGCTAATTGGTTCGCCAGGCACCGGGAAGACGCTGCTTGCCAAGGCAACCGCCGGGGAGGCTGGAGTTCCGTTTTTCCAGACCAGCGGCTCCGAGTTTATCGAGCTTTACGTCGGGGTTGGCGCCGCACGGGTGCGCGACCTGTTTGAACAGGCCCGCAAGTCAGCCCCGGCGATTGTATTCATTGATGAGATCGATGCGATCGGGGGCAGCCGAGGCGGGTTGAACCGTCCAGGCGCCAACGACGAGCGCGAACAAACCCTGAATCAGCTGCTGGCGGAAATCGATGGGTTCAAAACCTCCGGCAGTGCACCGGTGATCATCATGGCGGCGACGAACAGGCCAGAGATCCTGGACCCAGCCCTGATGCGAGCCGGTCGTTTCGACCGGCAGGTCATTGTGGATAACCCGGATCTGATCGGGCGCGAGCAGATACTGGGGATACACAGCCGCGGAATAGTGCTGGAGGAGGGGTTTGATATCGAGCATGCCGCCCGTATCACCTCCGGCTTCAGCGGTGCAGACCTTGAGAATATAATGAACGAAGCCGCCCTGCTGGCTGCCCGCCGGGATGCCAAGGCGGTCAGCGACCGGGACTTTGAAGAGGCGATTGAGCGCGTGATTGCAGGACTTGAGAAGAAGACCCGCGTGATGAGCGAGGAGACCAAAAGGGCGGTCGCTTACCATGAAGCCGGGCATGCGCTGGTTGCGGGCCTGGTCCCGCATGCTGATCCGGTCAGCAAAATCTCCATCATCCCGCGCACGCGCGGCGCGCTTGGTTACACCCTGCAGATGCCGAGCGAAGATCGCTACATTATGACCAAGGCCGAACTGCTGGACCGCATTGCAGTCTATATGGGCGGCCGGGCTGCGGAACTTCACAAGTTCGGGGAGATCAGCACCGGCGCGATGGACGACATCAAACGCGCTACTGCGTTAGCCCGGCGGATGGTGACCGAGTTCGGGATGAGCGACGAGCTTGGATCTGTGCGCTATGCGGGCGAAAGCCTGCAGTACCTGCAGGAATCCGGGTTTAACGGTGGCGGGAACAGCCCAAAAACCTCAGAACTGATTGACACAGAAGTTTTAAATATTGTGACAGGGCAGTACCAGCGCGCCCAACGCTTATTGAAAAAGAACCGCAGGTCGCTGGAGAACCTCACCGCTATCCTGCTTGAACGGGAGACTGTGGACGGGTGCACAATTATGGATGTGTTGGGGAAAGAGGATTGTAAGAACTAATTCGAGGTCCCAAGCGAACGCCTGGGCTTAACAGATCGCTCGACTTTCACTGGTTTGTGATAAAATGCTGGCGTTTCAGGCCAGCATTCTTAATTTAATTATATAGATGGCGTGCAAAAAAATATGAAAACCAGAACAGTCCTGATCCCTGTATTGCTTGCACTGCTGCTTCTGCCCGCCTCAACTCTGGGGCGGTTCTACCAGACTGCCTCAGCTCAAAACAGGGCGGGAGATATGGTGGTCAGGGGCGCAGAGCGCCATGATACATCGCCCTCACTTGTTGAACTTATCTCCCACCAGCCCGGCGCTGACCAACCGATAGACCTTAGCGGGGCGGAGGTGTTCGCGCCGCCCCCGGCATCCATCCAGCCGGTTGAGGCGAGTTTGGATACAGTTGTTCAGCGGTCCCTTGTTGGCGATTCGTTGACCACCTTATTCAACCAGGAAGGTGTCAACAATGTTAATTATGTGCTTCCCCCGGACACCCAGGGCGATATCGGCCCGAACCACTACGTACAGATTGTCAATTTCTCTTATGCAATCTGGGACCGCCAAGGCAATCTGCTGCTCGGTCCGGCCAATAACAACACCGTATGGAGCGGGTTCGGGGGACCATGCGAGCAGACCAACAACGGCGACCCGATTGTGCTTTACGACCACCAGGCGGACCGTTGGTTGCTGAGCCAGTTTTCTTTTCCAAACGGATCTTCCAGCGGTCCTTATTACCAGTGTATCGCAATCTCGGCGACGGGTGACCCGACCGGGAACTGGCACCGCTACGAATACTTGATCAGCAACACTAAGTTGAATGACTATCCCAAATTCGGGATCTGGCCAGATGGCTATTACATGACGGCGAACCAGTTTGAATATAGTACCGGCTGGTATTATGCAGGTCAGTATGTAGCGGTTTTTGAACGCGACCAGATGCTGCTTGGTAATTCTGCGAGGATGATTTACGGTGATATGTGGACTTATGCTCCTTACCTCTATGGTATGTTGCCATCGGACTTGGATGGACCCGAACCGCCAACCGGTGCTCCAAATTCCTATATGCAGGTAGAGGAAAACCCGGACAGGTTGAGGATCTGGGAATTCCATGTCGATTGGGTAACGCCCGCAAATTCGACCTTCACCGCAAAGCAAACCATTAACACTGCCCCATTCGATTCGAGCCTGTGCCCTTCAGGCAGCCGGCAGTGCATCCCGCAACCGGACGGTGCCCCAAAGGTGGACGCTATATCAGACCGTCTGATGTACCGTCTGCAGTACCGCAACTTCGGAGGCTACCAGACGCTGGTGGCGAACCACTCTGTGGACGAAAACGATTCCGACCACGCCGGCATACGCTGGTACGAACTGCGCAGCAGCGGCGGGGACTGGGCCATCCACCAGCAGGGCACTTTCGCGCCGGACAGCGACCACCGCTGGATGGGCAGCGTAGCCATGAACCGCTTCGGGGATATCGCACTGGGATACTCGGTGTCTAGCGAGACGACGTATCCTTCGATCCGCTTCACCGGCAGGTTGGGAGGCGATCCGTTGGGAGTGATGACTAAAGGAGAGGGCGAGGTGGTAGCCGGAAATGGCGTACAGCTCCACTCCACCAGCCGCTGGGGGGATTACAGCATGATGTCGGTCGACCCGGTTGATGACTGCACGTTCTGGTACACTCAGGAGTACTATGCCTCCACCAGCAGCTATTCCTGGCGCACCCGGATTGCCTCGTTTCGACTGCGCGACTGCTATCCCAATAAATTGTACTTACCGCTGATCCCCAGAAATTGAGCGGGAGGGATATACTTAAGTAGGGGAGAAAACCATGGAAGCGATACAATCAGAAAAAATAATAACCCCCGGCCGGATTGTCCTTCCGGCGATTTTAGCGGTCTTTTTTATTCAGCTTCTGACTGACTTTATCGAAGCGATTTACGCTTTTGGCCTGCTCGGTACGGGCATCCCGGTGGAAATCCTGGCAGTCGTTTTGTTCTTTTCGCCGTTGCTGCTTGTGCTGGCAGGCAGGCGTTTCCCTGAATGGGGTCTGCTGGGTGCAGGGTTGATCGTTATCCTGGCGCGCCCGATTGAGGTTATGCTGAACACTCGTCCCAGAATGCTGGTATCCGGGATCGGTGTGGCTGCGTTTCTGGTGTACCTGCCAGCTTTCCTGTGGGTTTCCAGCCAGAAAAACCGCCGGGAAGAGAGCGGATATCTGAGTCTGGGAACCTTGCTTGGTGTCCTATTTTTAATCCTGATGCGGGCAGTACACTCGGGTCTGGACAGGTCCACCGAGCGGGAATTCCTGATCATCGGCTGGATCCTGGCGCTGTTTGGGTCGGTTTTCCTGTTTACCCGGTTTCGCGAATCGCTCCAGTCTGCAGGCAAACCGGATCCCCAGCTCGAATCCAATTTTCACAGGAAGAAACAGCTATTCTGGCAAACAACCTGCTTGTCTCTCGGGGTAAGCGCTGTGTTCCTGCTGTATTATTTTGGTTTCAGCAGTCCGAATGTATTTGCGCGCTGGACAGCCGCCAGTTACAGCGGGGTGGTGCTGTTGACTTTGTTCAGTTATGCTCTTTTCGCGGCCCTGATGGCGCTTCCCTGGTTCAGGAGATTCTTAAAGCCGGTTTTTATTTGGGTCTGGAATGTCCTTTTTATCCTCTCGCTGGTGCTGACAATCCTGGCGAACCAGATCCAATTTCCGGCTGAAAACAGGGCCTACCCCCTGTATGAACCTGCTCCGCATCCGTTGAACTACCTGCCGCTGGTTTTGATGCTAGCCCTTTCTCCGGTCCTGATGGCTGATCTTTATCTCTATCTGAGGGAGATACTGCAAATAAAACCGTCGCTGAGGGAACTGGGGATAGGTTTTGGAGCGGGGGCTTTGTTTCTGCTCCTGATGTCGCTGGCACACGTTTTCACAACGGTTTACGGCTATATCCCCGTTATTGGACCGTTCTTCCGGGACAAGTTCTGGCTTGTGTATGCCGCGGCAGGTATTGGGTTGTCCCTGCCGATGTTGTTTGTTGACCGGAAAGCTTATATTTACCCTTCGCTCCAGGTGCCGAGTTGGACGAAGCATCTGATAACCATCTATATTCTTGCGGTTGGGGTCGTTTCCGTGTTCTCTGTCTACCGGGCGGAAATTAACCCATCCCAGACCGCTTCTGGGGAAAGTTACTTTACAGTGTTGAGCTATAACATCCAGCAAGGTTACAGCGCCAGCGGGCAGAAGAACCACACCGAGCAGCTGGGACTGATGCGGTCATTAAATCCCGACATTATCGGGCTGCAGGAAACCGATACAAACCGGTTATCGGGCGGCAATGCGGACCTGGTGCGTTATTTCGCCGACAATCTTGGAATGCACGCATATTACGGCCCCAAAACCGTTTTGGGGACTTTCGGGATCGCTTTGCTTTCCAGGTATCCGATTGAAAACCCGCGCACGTTCTATATGTTCAGCGACGCTGAGCAGACTGCAACCATCCATGCCCGGGTTAGCATTGGAAACCGCGGTTACAACATCTATGTCACCCACCTGGGCAACGGAGGCCCGCTCATACAGCAGCAGGAGCTAATGGAGGAAGCCAGTCGCGCAGGGAATGTGATTTTGATGGGGGATTTTAATTTCGAACCTGAAACAGAGCAGTACCGGTTGACAACAGATGTTTTTAAGGATGCGTGGCTGCTGCGTTGGCCGGAGGGGGTGGATGATCAAGGATTTGCACCAGCCAGGAGGATAGACAACGTATTTCTTTCAGAAGGGATGAGTGTGGTGGATGTGCGCTATATCGACCATCCCGCTTCCGATCACCCGGCGCTGGTTGTGACGATAGAGAGGCGCTGAAACGGGTCAAAACCAATCCCCTGTGGGTATCAAAATTAAGAAATGGAACACCGCAGTTAAATGGATATCAAACCTGCATCAAACTAATGGCGAATAAAGTCTCGCCTAACCAGGTGCTGGCGCCTGTTGGTTTGGGAATGATGCTCTCGCTGCTGGGCGACCAGACCCTTTACACGGTCCTGCCCGACCCGGGCATTGCGGCTGAAGCGGGCCTGACGCTTGCTGTGGTGGGGATTCTACTGGGCGTCAACCGGTTGGCGCGGGTGCTTACAAATGCCCCGGCGGGTTATTTGTACGACAGGTTCCCGAGAAAAACCCTGATGGTGTTATCGCTCGGACTCGGGGCAGTATCCACATCCCTGTATATTTTGGCAGCGGGACCGGCGTTGTTTATCTTTGGCAGGTTCCTGTGGGGAATGGCATGGTCTGGGATTTGGATTGGGAGCAATACAATCGCCCTGGATATCTCAGGAGATGGGGAAAGGGGTTGGGTCACCGGTCGCCTGCAAATGTGGTTCTTTCTCAGCATCGGGATTGCCTCTTTCGCCGGGGGAATGTTCACCGATTTCTTCGGATTCAAGGGCGGTCTGGTGCTGAGCGCCAGCCTGACTATGCTGGGCGTGATATTCTGGGCGCTGCTGCTCCCGGAGACCCGCCCGCAGAATCCAACACAGAATGGAGGCGGTCAAACAGTAATGGTAGGCGGGAATTTTCCCTGGCAGGTTGCGCTGCAAGCATCTGTCCCGACCTTTGCGCTCCGGCTTGTGTTCGCTGGAGTGATCACCTCCACCACCATTCTCTGGCTGGGGCAGTTTGTAGAAGGGAGGCTATTTATAGGAGGGATAATTTTACCTCTGGCAACTCTCACTGGGACGTTTGTTGTGATCCGGGTGCTGCTCTCGATGTTGAGCGCACCGCTGAGCGGTTTTATATCTGACCGGATAGGAAAACGCTGGATTGTGCTTGCCGTCATTCTTCTGGGTGGAGCAGCGGGGTTGCGGTTGATGGGTTCGCTCACATTGGCAGTCGCCCTGGTGGGAGCGGTTCTCGCCACGTTATCCGCTGGGGGCATCCAGGGGTTAGTGCCGGCAGTGGTCGGTGACCGGGTGAATATGACCCGCCAGAGCAGGGTTTTGGGAGTGGTTTACACGATCGGGGATATTGGCAGCGCGATCGGGCCGCCCATGGCTTTGTTCCTGGTGCCACTGATCGGGATTGGGAAGCTGTTTAACATATGTGCGCTGGTATTTGTAATCGCGGGGTTGTTTGCTCTTCTGATGGCACGCACGAATTGATGGTTGAATATTTACTAAGTGGAGTGATATTTATATTTCAAATATGATGGTTTAATCAATCAAGGCGCAGGTGGATTCCAGAGAGCCACCGGCGCAGCCCCTCCAGAAATACTATCCACTCTGGAGCCGAACCTTGCAGCCGGAAAAGCCGCCTATACCTCCAATGAGCAGACTGAATTATCGGCTAGCCCTCTGGAGAGCTACCGTTTTCTGCGGGTCAGGACACGGCTGAGCCATTCATGCGTTGCCTGGAAGGAAATCGAAGTGGTGGGGACTTTAGAGCAGCAATCAATTTCCGTTCGGAATTTTTAACAATATTCCAACCGCATAACCAACCAGGGCACTCAGAGTGCCGATCACAGCCATTTCCAGCCCGCTTTTACCGGGGTTTCCAACGTAAATACGGGCTTTATATGCTCCAACAACGAACAGCACGAGCGCTGCGAGCGCAACTGCGAGAATCATGCTTGTCTGCACCGGGATGAAAAAGAAAGGCACCAGCGGAATGAGGGATCCAATGATGGCTGAGATTCCTACAATGAAGGCGGAACGCAGTGCATGCTTGCGGTTAACGGGTGTGAGCTGGTGCTCCTCCGCCATCATGACCGCTACCCAGATGTCTTTATTGGCGGTGACGGTCTGTACAATCCTGTCCAGAAGCTCGCCCCGGAATCCCTTCTTTGCGTAAATATCCCGGATTTCCCCCTGTTCCAGGTTGGGGACATCCTGGATGTGGCGGTACTCACGCTCACGTTCACTCTCGTAAAAATCGGCATCAGCCAGGGTGGAGGTATACGCCACTGCAGCCATAGAGACCGATTCGGCAAAGGTTGCCGCCAGACCCGCGACGATCACAACCCAGGCGTCAGCGGTTGCCGCTGCGACGCCTAAAACAATTCCCAGTACGTTAACCAACCCGTCCTGCCCGCCCAGGATGATGTCCGAGAGAAAGGATGCCTGTCTATGCGGGTCAGCAAAGGTGTGGTGGTTGAACTCGTCGATGGTGGTTCTGTCAGCGGCAGCCGTGCTCTTCTGATTATTCATAATCTTTCCTTTAAAAATATTTATAAGCCTGATTATTTTCCGTAATCGGGTTGGTGGAGGCTCTCAAAAATACGTCGATCGTCCGGTTCGAGTTTATCGAGCAGGTCGCGCCCCAGGCTGGTGTAAATTCGCTGAGTGAAAAGCTCCATCCAGACAAACTGCCAGGCGATCAGTACCAGATCCCTGTTATTAGTTACGGTTGCCTGAAACTGCCCGGAGCGAGAGCCTTGGCCTGCAATCAGGCATTCCCGGCTGTCGATGACAACCAGCAGCAGGTCTTTTAATTCGTGCAGTTCACTTTCCAGAGGGGGATGGTGGGCAACCTGGTTTTTACAAGAGGAATTATCCAGCTCGAGCTGGCTGCTACCGGTCAGTAGGACATTTATCCCCACGCTGCGCTGGCAGCAGTCCTGGATGAATTTGGAGAGGTCAAGGAGTTCGCGGTCGTTGGTTACAATCGAAATCTCCCGTTCCGCTTCCGCCAGCATTTGGAGGGCGTAGGATATCACAGCGGAGCGTCCGCTGATCGACCACAGGCGTTCACCCTGTTCTGGTTGGTATCTCTTTGCAAGGTCCCGCCGCAGCTGGTCAATGAGGCTGTTCTGTTCCTGGGAAAAGCGGTCCAGCAGCGTTTCCGGGGGGACTGGGCGATAATAAGTAGCCCGGTCGCTCTCCGATTTAAGGACCGCGCCGCGGGCATGCAGCCTGCCGAGGGCTTCATATACCATAGAACGCGGCACGCCTGAATTCTTGCTGATCTGGTAGCCGGTAGTGGGGTGCTCACCCAGCAGGGAGAGGTAAACCCGGGCTTCATACTCGCTGAATCCAGCCGCAACCAGGTTTTCCTGGGTGTTCATAGTTCCTCCCGGAGAATAATAGTAATCCTAAAACTAACTACGGGTAGTATTATAAATTACTATTCTTTGAGGGTCAATAATTCCGGTTGAGATTTTTGGGAAGTATCCCATATAGAAGCTGAAGAACCGGTCAGTTAAAAAACCTTTGGGATGAACATCCCTGTTCTCTTCCTGTATTCCTCATACTCCTCTCCGAATTTGGTCTCCATCATTTTCTCCTCCCGCCCAACCCGGTACAGGTAAAGCGGGAGTGAAAATGCAAGCATGGAAAATCCAGCCAGCCAGTTCCAGAGCAGCAGGGGCTGCGCCAGCCCCCAGACCAGGTGGGCAGAATACATCGGGTGACGGATTCGATGGTACACCCCGGTTGTTACAAGCCGGTGCTCATGCTGCAGCTCTACATTGATAGACCACTGCCGCCCTAGGTCAGCGTGTGAGCGCCATAATAACCAGTCCGCCAGCCCGAACAGGGCAGCTCCGATACATCCAGTCCATGCCGGAAGGGTGTAGTTTGCGAAATCCAGCCAGGAAGTTAATCCATAGATTAAGGGTAAAATCAACATTCCGAAGATTGGGAGGGCTGAGAGGGATCGGTCTGTGCGGTCAGGCGTGGATCTTGGCTGTTCAAAACGCCTTGAGTAAACAACCCGGATGACAGAAGCGAGGATAAAGAACAGGAAGTAAAGGATTATGAAGGTTGTTTCGTAAGGGTTCATTACCAAACTCCTGGAATTATGCGATCTGGGACTAATGTGCAGAATTCATTGTAACCGCTTAGTTCCTCCTTCAATGTCCGGTCCTCCAGCAAGGTCCTGACCAGATAGCCGGTGACCACCATCAAAGCCGGAATCAGCGTCCAGTAAGAACCAAGCAGCAGCGGCACCCCGATTGTCGCCAGGATCATCCCGCTGTAACCGGGGTGGCGGACGTACCTGTAAGGACCTTCACGAACTACAAAGTGTCCGCTTTCAGTCTGGATGCGTACGGTGGTGGAAAAGAATTTGTTTGAAATCAACGCCCAGTAAAACAATCCCATCCCAGATATGTAGAAAACCAACCCGATTATTCGCAGTGAAAGCGGTATCCCTGTTGACCAACCATAGCGGTAATCAAGCCCAGCGCAGACCAGCATCGCTAGGGTGATAACTGTGGAATAGAAATTAAATATGCGGTCAAATTGTTTTGTATCCTTTTTGACCTGCGCCCGTTCGGCGATTACCTCCGGGTTCTTTCTTAACAATACCGGAAGCGCCAGAAGCATTATAGCGAGCCCGGCTGCCAGATACAGCCATGCCGAGATCCATGAAACTGTACCGGCTGTGATGAATAATATCAGTCCAATGACCGCGAATTGGATAAAGATCTGAGCAAAACGCCTGCGGATCAAGGATCGAGTGCGGTTGTTTGTTTCTTTTGTATCCATCGCCTGACCCTCCCTTGTAGTAATTGAAAATTAAGCACGACTTGAATTATTGGGTAAACAACCGGAGAGAGACCATAGATTTTGTACGGAAAATTTGGGCAGCCATATCTTGGGGTTGTTATTGGGATGTAGGGCAGGTTTCCAGACCTGCCGGATTTGGGATGGTTTTGCCAAACTGCCCAGCAACTTTTAAATTTTGGGTACAGATAGGAGTGCTGCTCTTTTCTCTTGATATTTGAAAGGTATTTGATCCCCTATCAATTTGAATTCAGATTTCGCCATCGTTCAAACAAAGCAGCACTCCTAATTGATGAAGATTTATCAGCGGAATTCACCTTCCAGCCATCTTGCGATCTGGGCTGCGATGGTTTTTCCGACCGAGGGCAGTTCCTGAAGTCCAGCTTCACCTTTTTCCAGGTAAATGTTCAGCACGCTGTGCGGATGCTCATCCACAGTCCAGGCAGCCCTGCGGTACGCCCAGATCAAATAGCTGCGGGCGCGCTCCAATTCCAGGTCGTAGGTTTTCAGGAATAATCGCTCGGCGATGCGTTTATTTGCCTCCAGCGGTCCGGGGGCGATATAGCGAGGCATCCGGTCAAGTATGCCGTGTTTCGCGCACAGTTCGCGAACTTTCAGACCAATCCTGGCGTTATAGGTGATTGGCGGGCTCATGTTGGGTTTCCCGCCTTCCTGCCAGTTATAAAATTTTCGCAGGCGGGTCACGAGATCCGGGTCGAAGCGCCGGAAAGCGTTTAAAGTCCATAGTGCCTGGTCACCGTCCATGGTCAACCCTCCTGAAAGCAGACATCTCCCGCCGTGATCTCGGGTCGCGATTACCATATCCTCAAGGTGGCGGTCGCTGTCCCCCACAAAAGGGATAACCGGCATCATGGATACGCCGCTGTAAATTCCTGCTTCTGCAAGCGACTGCATGGCTTCCAGGCGTCTTTGGAATCCCGGACTGCGCGGCTCGAAAGCCATTTTTAAATTAGGGTCAAGGTTGCTGATGCTGAACAGCACGCCAACCCAGGCGATCCGGTTTATTTCTCTCAGCAGGTCGATGTCGCGGGTGAGCAGCGGAGATCTTTCGATGATGAAAAGCGGGAACCGATGCTTCAGCACCTGTTCCAGCATGGCGCGGCTCAGACGGTAACGATCCTCCGCGGGCTGCTGCCAATCTCCAACGCTTATGATCTCTTTCTCCAGCCGGGGAAATTCCTTGCGCATCAATTCGATCGCGTTTGTTTTCACCTGGATTAGGCTGTCAAATGTTTCCGGATCTCTCCTTCTGAGGTAGCGGGCGCCACGCAGGTAGCAGAAATCGCACCCGCTGCGGCATCCGACGTAGGGATGGGCGGTGTATTTTCCCCAATACCAGGGACCATCGACATGCTTGTGGATATTAATAATTTTGCGGGTTTTATATTCCTGGAATTTCAGCGCCATTTATTTTCCAGCAGCGATTATTTGTTTGTTTCTGCTCTGTTTCGGGGAAACAAACAGGTCAATTTGTCTCAAAGTCCAATTGCCGCCCTGCGTTCAGGAGGCAGGTAGGTTACAGCTTTCCTGACCATTAAAGCCCGGTAACTGCGCTCTGGCTTGTTTAAAAGGTGAGCCAACCAGTCTGAAAGCATATCCGGGTAGTACCTCCCGATGGTCTTTAAACCCCAGCCGATGCCTTTGACTGCCTCGACCTGGTTTTCATAGAAAAGCGGCTCCAGAAAAGTCAATAAATGTCCGGCATGCCGGGGTTGATTTCCTTTTGATCGCTTTCCCCAGTAGTGAGCGCTGACGCCGACCGCCCGCCTGATCCAGCGGTTTTCATCATTCCGCCAGGCATCAAGCTTTAGTAGGGCTTCTTCAAAATTGATAACAAGCGCATTGCCGGCGACGCCTTCCGCTAATATGTCGGCGCAGTACCAGATATCGCCTGCGATGATAAATTTGCGACACAGGTGCAGCGCACCCGCCATATCCCTCTCAAGCCTTTTTTCAAGCGCAGCTGCGATCACAACCCAGCCGCCCTCAGTTTTTTCTCCAGCGATGCGCTCGATAAACGCGTCCGATTGCTCCTTTGGCGTCTCGCCGATCGGGTAACCAATAATGCGCAGTTTATCGAACGGAGTCCGCTTGTTCAAAACGGGGCTAAGCAGAGCGTGGGCTGCTTCTATCGATCCTGCGCGGACCCGGTTGGATATTTGTGCACCGAGCTGGCGGGCTTCTTTGATCTTCATCCCAGATGGGTTTTACACACGATTGTCCTGTAAGAAAGTTTCAACCTGGGAGGATATAGTGCTGTGGTTCCCGACCAGCAGATGCCCGCCGTGGGGATATTCAAACAGGACAGCGTTGGACAACCGTTCTGCAGTCCGCTGGGCGGTAATTACTGGCACCAGCGGATCATCCGCCGCGTGAAAAATCAGTGCCGGCGCCTGGATCTTTTCATACGGAATATCCGCCAATTCCGGGATCTGCATGGCGTCGTTAAGCACCCCTTTTAATTTGGGAGTTATGGGCGGAAAAGAACGAACGAATTCGTCGACGGTGTCTCTTTCCTCCGATGATAGGTTCCGGTAGACATCCGGGGAAACGCCTGCCGCAGTTAACAGGATTGGGCGCAGCGGGTTTGTCAGCAGCCACCCGGCGAACTCGGAACTGAAGAGAAATCTAATTTTGTCGATGGTTAACCCGTAGGGCAGCGGCATTCGTTCTGTTACCGCGCACATCAGCACCAGAGCTGAGCAGCGCTCCGGATGGCGCAGGGCAAAATGCAGGGCGGAAGGCCCGCCCGCAGAGATCCCCATAATGGCGCTCTTCTCTACTCCTAGTTCATCCAGCAGGGCTGCGTAAGCGTCCGCCTGGCTGGCTGGATCTGGATTATCAGGCATCGGAGTCCGCAGGTATCCAAAGCGGGATACCGATATTGCCTGAAGATTGAGATTCGTAAGCCGCGCCATGACCAGACCCTGGTCATACCCGCCGCCTGCCCCGTGAATCAAGAGCACGGGATTACCGCTGCCGTGAACAGCGCATTCAACCGGACCCATTCTGGTCGGGATGACCTTGCTCCCGGACAGGACCAGCTGCGCGGCTGCTGCAAGGTCCCGGCGGAAGTGCTGGTAAATGCGCACAGCCAGCACCCCGGCTGCGGCTCCCAGCGCAGTGGCTATCCCAGCTGCAATCCATTTCTGGTTCTTCATACTCACCTCCATAAATACTTTTGCACATGGTTGACTGGGTAAAATGGTTTGTATTTACCGTTTGTTCTTGATTTTCCACAAAATACCGCTATATG
Organism: Anaerolineales bacterium; assembly: GCA_046259385.1. Classification (GTDB taxonomy): domain Bacteria; phylum Chloroflexota; class Anaerolineae; order Anaerolineales; family UBA4823; genus CAVWDI01. The sequence goes on along the minus strand of JBJYWI010000291.1, from coordinate 25,479 downwards.
AATACGTCGGTAAGCCAAAGATAGGGAAAAAATGGTTGTGCCTCTTAGAGTTCGATGACTAGGGTTCCGTCTTCCGCCTGCACGGTCAAAGGTCTTACCTTTATATCGTCCTCGCTGGAAAGCACATTCCCCTGATAATCATAGGTGCGGTGTCCCATACTGCAGCATTGGATGGTCTCGGTGCCGGGGACCGGGTCCAGCTTACGGCCGGCGTGAGCGCATTTATTCTCAAACGCCCGGTAACCGCCGCTCCCGTCCTGCATGACCATCACACGTGTGGGCATCGCCTCGCTTTCCAGATGAAGCGCCCCGAATGGTTCTGATAATTCAGGGGCTCTACTCAGGTCAATTTTCAGGCTTCCATCCCCGAACTCCCAGCATCCCGGGTCAGCAGGGGGTTTTGTCGCTGGAATTCCCAATATACGCTGGAAAATATTGCGCTTGAGGGTTCTTGTAGTCATTTATTCTCCTTGTTGAATCGATGTTTATGAATTTATACAAAGTGTAACTGGCTGAGATTCTATCTCAATTGTGAATTATTTCTCTCTCCTAGTTATCTCCGCGCCCATCCTTTGCATGTCATTTATGAACCGGGCTGGCTCAACCGCCAGTGCCTGGTAAAAGAGACCCGGGCTGCGGATGGTGCCATCCAGGTACTGCAGGATGCAAGCCGTAGCCGGGATGGCGGTAAGCGCGTACCCGTCCTGATGAAATACAGAGACTTCCAGCGTCTTCTCCTGGCTGTTCCTCAGCCCCTCCGCCTCCAGCTTCAGCAGCGTCCCGTATGGCGGTCGGGAAAATTTTTTGAGGCTCCATTCCATGATCAAGCAGGACCAGCGCATACCGCTGGCTTTAAAGATTCTCGGCAAAAACATGGTTAATGGCGTAATAAACCAGTCAGTGAACCAGTTGAAGCCGCCCACATAGAAACCAGTCTCAGCCAGATCCGGGTAACGTTCCGGCAACGGGCGCATCTCTTCAAGGTACATGGGGACGCAGTAGCGGCGTCCGAAACCGTGCGGAAAGACAAACCACCTCGGGATGATCCAGCTTAATACGCCGCCTGGCTGCCATTTCCCATCCTTAAACACCAAATTTTTGAAATTGGCGAATTCCGATACCAGTTCATCGATTGTCGATGAACTGAATTCCAGGCTGGACCAATTGATCTGGATCACGCTGCCCACCACTGCCTTGTTCAGGCGGTCAAAACCGGCAGCCCCGTATCGAACCAGCGCAGCCGGGAGACCGGGGTGGAATCCACCGTCGGTGATGAAGCAGAGCCCATGTTCTTCGATCTGCTTCTGAAGGGACCGGAGCGCTTCCAGTTTCCCGGTGGAATACTGGACGTCGAAATAATCGCTGCCGCAATCAATCGCTGCCCGTGCGACCAGATCCGCATACTGGGCGGTGCTCGAAGCGACCACCAGCAGGTCAATTCCTATTAATCCATCCACGAGGCTTTCCGGGCTGGAGGCATCAACCCGGCAAGCGTTAATCCGCTCGCAATCGTATTCAGTGTTCAATTCTGCAGCGGTTGCCTCTGCTTTGTTGAGATTCCGCCCGGCGATAACGATGTCAGTTGAGCTGTACGTGAGCAGCAGCCTGGCGATCGACAAGCCTGTGTTGCCGTAGCCTCCCAAAATCATGATTGTCTTCTTTTCCATGCAGATCCCTTCCAAGTTGGCTTGATGGATTATAAACTACCGGAATTGGGGATTGAAAGCAGGACCGATATCAAATATCCAGACGCAGCCAGCAGCACAAAAGCACTGATCCCTCCTGGGAAATACCCGCGGTGGTATATCATCGCCGCGATGTGCCCGGAAGCATTTATTAGATTCCCAACTGTGAAAATCCAAGCCATCCAGATCGAAGCCGGATTTCCCAACCAGGATAGAATCAACATCACAAGGGCGTAAGAATAAATTAGTACGTTTATCCCGATAAAAAGGGATCTTGGCATTTCGCCGATTATTAGCTGCTTCCGAAACCCGGTTTTTACTTCTTCGACTAGGTGGATGATCAGAGCCAGTGTAAGCAGCAGGATCGCAAATGTCAGCTGGTTCATTCAGGCGGGAGTTTACAGCTCCTTGGTCTTTTCAATAAAAGTTATATTACCTGTATTAAATCGGGTAATGCTGATATATCCTCAGTATGAAATTTAACCCATGGCTCGTGCACCCCCATGGACTGCAGCTATTT
>JBJYWI010000291.1:7858-23174 GCA_046259385.1 Anaerolineales bacterium | reverse complement strand
GCAGTTGAACTGCGCCTCTCCCCGGTATTCTTCCGGAGCGGAAATCAGAAGCCACCAATTCGCCAGTTCGGTTTAGAATTTCGAGAGCGGGGATTCGTTCATATTCGTTAAAGCAGGATTTAGGTCTTTAAGAAACCTGGCCGAGGTTTTCTTATCTTCGAAAATCCCGCCTGTGCCGGAAGCTCGCCATTCGATCTGATGTATGCTCGTATCCCCTATTAAAAAAGGCAGTATGCATTACGTATCCGATGTAAATAAGCGCGGAACCAATAATCTGTTGGCTGTCAAACCTGAAATCCTCGCCAAGCCCAGCGGACTTGAAACGTTCTTCACTGCATTTTTGGGCTTCAGTAATAAACTGCCTGGCTTTCTCGATATCTACCTGACCGCCTTTCTGGCTTTCAGTTCTGATCGCTTCCATTGCGTAGCTTCTCAGCAGCTTTTTAGAAAGCTTGCTGTATGCTTCAGGTCGGGAAAGGACATCCATGCCAATGACCTCGTCATTGATAAAAACCAAGCAGCCGTTATGAAGGTTGGATACCTCGAACAATTTCAGCCGGTCTTCAATTTCGTTTTCGCGTGATCGATATGCATCTATCATCGCGCCGGTGGGTGATGCAGTTCCCGCTTCCCTGTGGTAGCGATTGATGTCATTCCAGACCTGCGACTGGTTGGAGCGGTGACTCCGCATTCGGCGGAGGGAATCAGATACACTTGCCATCTTGCTCATTTGAATGGACCTTGGCAGGAAAGATTCCGATTCAGAGAACTTTTCTGTCGAATAAGACCAACGACCTTGTTCCGTGCAGCTTACTGGTATTGTCAATTCAGTGTCTTTGTCAACAAGCACTGTTGTATTTAGCACCCTGTTTTGTTTGGCTCCCACCAATTCCTGACCATCCAGGATCAACACATAGAATTGCGAATTGTTGATTACTTTCAAGTCTGGAACAGATCCTGCCTGATCAACTTCTGTAACTGTGAGGTGCCCATTATCAAGGGCTTCCTGTAAAGTCAGGTATTCCGGTCCAATATTTTGACCAGCAATAATGGGCAGGACCGACATGTTCTCTGAGCGCTGAGGGGCATCGAATTCAAACGAATTGAGGTAATTTTTTACAATTAGGTCCATGAATTTCCTTAAGTATTTTACGAGTTTGAAATTATTGATGAAATCCCAGATTGGGTTTATATATTATTGGTAGGTTTTTTAGCCTTCCTCTCCACCCTTGACGATCAGGACTGAACACCCGGAATAGTGAACCAGTTTTCTCGATACGCTGCCCAGCAGCCAGCCGCTGACCTGGCTCAAACCGCGCGAACCGCAGACGACAAGATCGATATTATTGGCTTTGATGAATTCGATTGCCTCTGTGGCTGCATCACCGCGCCGCAGTTCGCTGGTCGCAGTGATACCGCCGGCTTTGAGCGACCTGACCGAGTCATCCAGCAGTGCCTGGCCCTGTTCGCGCTCCCTGGCCTGCAGCTCCCTGTCGTTAACCGTCTCGGTAGGGATTGGGAAGAGCATATCCGGTCCAACCATCCAGGAGCGAGCGACCATATCCGCCGATAAGATCGGCGGCAGCACATGCATAACCGTGATTTCCGCATTCGGGGGAAGAGGCAGGCGCGCTTCGCACACCGGCAGTACAGTAGGCGTTTCGTTTACATCTGCCCCAAGGTAAGCCAGCGCACACTGGCTGTGGGTGGAACCATCGGTTACCATAAGGACCCGGTTGATCCCACTGTAAGGCGCTCTGACCACCAGCACCGGGCAGGGGGAATATTCCACAACCTGCTGGGCGACACCTCCCAGAAGGATGCCCAGGGTGGCTCTTAGCCCTTTGGCACCGATCACAATCAAGTCCGGTTTATGTCGTTCGGCGAAGTCGTTGATAGTGGCAGCTGGAACGCCGCCTTTAATCTCCGTGGCAACCTGCAGTCCGCTTTCCTTCAGCTTTTTTCCGGTCTTCTCCAGGGCAGTTTCCAGAAATGTATGGCGCGATACATCCAGGGTGGGTACGACCGCCAGCGCGTGGATGTGGGTTTCCGGTGGGAGGGGCAGGTCTTTCAGCAGCGTAACTGCAGCTTGGGCGTGTTCGGAACCGTCATCCGCCAGCAGAATCCGGATTGGGCGTGGCTTCTTTGATCCATCGGGCTGGATCGACTTTGAATTATTTCCCATCACCTGAGAGTTGTTCGACATATTCACCTCCTTCAGCGGTTAATGTGGGCGGTTATTAATAAATTCTGAAATGCAGGTAGCTGGATTGTTTCAAGGCTGCTGTCTCCTCTAGGCAATTTCAACTGAAATTGCTGCTATTAAATTACAAAATTTTTAGACTTAAGTCAAGTGGATTAATGGAGGAACAGTCACCGGGGAACCAAAAATCAGTTTCCTCCGTCTGTAGTGTAATTGAATATCTGGTTTTTCAAAAGGAGGCGATAATGTTTCGAAAAATTCTGAAGGCTGCATTGATCACACTGGCATTTGTATTTGGGGTCGAAGGATTGAAACTCGATTTTCCATACAATATCCTACCGGTTGAATCCACCCGAAACGTGCATGCAAAGGATGCCGTTCCTCCATGTTCACCACCAATCCGGGTTTATGGATCTGGTGATGAAAGGATCCCGGACCCTGGATATATAGAAGCGATTGAGAGGACCTCCGCGATGGTCCGGGATGAAAGAGCCCAGCAGTTGGCCGAGTTGGAAGGCTTGAATATCGTCAACGTGACCTGGGAGGATACAGGCCGCTTTTATAATTCCTCAGTCGGGCCGAATATATCGGATGTGACCATCCAGGTACAACACCGGGATCCAGTTACCTGCGATTACCGCCTAACTTTGATGCCAGTCATCCGCAATCCCAATTTCAGCGACCTGACTGCTGATATCCCTTTGGACCGGTTTTACCTGTTGATCGGTAACGAGCGCGGGGATGAACTATACAGAATTTCTCTTGAGGAATACCTGGGGGACTTCCGCAAATACCTGTCAGACCCTGATTCGTGGAGGGGCCGGGGGGAATCCCTCCTCGCCAGACGGGATACGCACGTCCTGGTCAGCGCGCAGGCAGCTTTCCTGCCGGTGCCCCAGGAAGGGATAGCCGAATTTAACCCGGTCCTCTTTAATTACCAGTCCTCTGAGGGCGATCCTGCGGTGCTGACCATTGTCGCTACCCGCGAGGGCACCAGCGCCACCATTATAGATAACGTGCGGGATGCCTTCCCGGCTGGCTGGTCCTGGGGGCAGCGGTTGTTCTTCAACCAGGCCGGGCAAAGAGCAAGTTTTACCGGAGAACGGCTGAGCGATTTTGACCTTCGAGCGCAACCCTCAGGTGGTAATCGTGAAGATTCAACGGGTGAAGGGCTCAACATGGTGATGGTCATCCAGGTGCCGTTGAAGCAGAAGCAAAAAGCCAGATGGGGCTTCGACCTTCTTGGAGGCACTGAGATGGCGCCAGCTATACCGATGGCAGCAGAATCAGCCAGCGATATCGAAGAGGCGGTGATCGGGCATGGCGAGGTCGATGGTCCGTTTACAGAGATCGACGGATTGAAGATAGAACGCGATGAGCGCTTCCCAATCCGGGTGACAGTGCAGTTTTATAAAGCCACCAGCAACGGGATCATTTCGGAGGAAGATATGCAGGAAATCGCCGGCGAGATCGAACGGGTTTATTCGGATGCGGACTACGTCGGCAGCCTGGTGGTAGGCGGCGGCTCAAATCGCCCCACAGAGTATGACGGTGTTAAAGTAGAGCCCGAGGGCTGGTGGGGAGCATTCTGGGGGCGTTTTGAAAAGAACACCGGTCTGGATGAATTTGACGCCAGGGAATTGTGGGGAAAACTGGGCACGTACACAGGTTGGTGGGGCATTTTGGGTCGTGAAAATCAATAACGACCAAATTTACCAAAGGTAAAACATGGGGATTGTCCTATCATTTTAGCGGACAATCCCTTAGTTTTCCACAAAATAATATAAAATTAAACGTGGAAATAGTTTCTATTGATTACAAATTCTTAGTGATGTGGGGATGAATTTGGTCTAACAGATTGCTGCTGGCTCCCCAAATTAATCAGGTTCGTCTGGTATGGGTTTGGGAGGAGTAAAGATGAGAGATTTGCTTGTCAGGATACTTCCTGAGAGGGTAATGGAGCAGTTGGAAAGGGAGTCGCGGAAATGGTATTTCAAGTGCAGCTGCGGGCACGAATTCGATATCTGGAGCATAGGAGGGGTTAGGTACAAGGCATCGGGACACCCGCGCCGACTGGTAACCTGTCCTGAGTGTAAAAAGACTGAATATCTCAGGCTCAATAAAAGGGATTGATATGATTGCGCATCTTTAAGCAGACATACAGCTAAAGGGTAATTAACACCTGCAGATCTTTTATTGGGAATCCGCACCTGACAAATCATACGTACTGTTGTTTTTATTAGGATGTTTTTGAGGTATTACAGCTCAGCCTCAATTTGGGTGTTGTTTTTAAATCGCCAGGTCTTCCATAACCATCTCAGCCGCTTTTTTACCGCTGGCCATGGCTCCTTCAGTGCATGCGATAAGAAACAGGTACTCACCGGCAAGGTACAGCCCCTTGACATCGCGCATGTGATTGTTCAGCAGGTCCTGGATGGCGACATACTGGCCTGGAGGTTCCGTGTTGATGGCGCGGTCCCAGCGGAAATACCTGGTGATTTTTGGCTCATCCGGGAAGAATGGCGCAAATCTCTGGACCTCCTTGATGACCGCCCGGCGGCGTACTTCATCACTCATGGCGCACAATTCATCGTCAAATCTGCCGGCGGTCGCCACGATCGCGACCGGTTTTTCCCTTGAGGGATGCCCAAGTGAAGCGAAGTTCAGAAACGAGTCGCTGGTTGACGGCATCACAATCACATAGAACGGAGTATCTTTCCATTTGATGATCGGTTTCTCTAGCCCGAACTGGTAGTAATATGTGGAGGAGTACCTGCAGGTCTCAAGCGGTTTTCGCATCGATTCAGGAAGGTCGGGAATGATCTGACGTGCGACGACAGCATCCACTGCGCAAATTACCTGATCGGCTTCGATAAAACCTTCACTGGTCTCCACCCCGAGGACTTTTCCGTCCTGAATAACCACCTTTTTCACCGGTGTATTCAGGTGCACGCAGTCCTTTATTTTCTCATACAACCCTGCTGTGATCATGCCAAGCCCTCCATCAAGCGTGCGCATGTCTTTCATCAACGAGAATAGCGATATGGGGTGAGCGATGGAAATCTCACTGGGGCGTTCCATCACCATCAACGTCATGAAAGGGTAGAACATCCAGTCATGCGCTAGAGAAGCGCCGTTCTTTAGGAGGAAGTCCTTGGTGCTCATGTTTGAAATCTCTTTCAAAGCAGAGAAATCATGATTCTTTGTGTCGACATATTTCATATAATTTCTGAGGGCAGAGAAGGCTCTTGCGATATGAAGATAGGTCAATTTTGGGAATCCATTTAAGAAAAAGCGGATGTTTTCCCCCAAGGTCTTGATCGATATACCCAGAAATACTGTGCGCAGTTTCCCATTAATGTAATACGCGAACCGGAGCTTATGACCGGCTTTCACCCGGTCTTCCAGACCGAGTTCCTTAATGTACTGGAAGGTGGTAGCCCATTGGGGCTCGGTGGTTGCAGCCCCTGCAGTGATCTCATAGCCATCCTCCCATTCCGTCCGGCAGCGCCCTCCAGCTACGGGACCGGCTTCAAAAACGATTGTTTCTATGCCGTGTTTGTGCAGGGTATAGGCGGCAGATAGACCAGCACAGCCAGCGCCGATAACAACGACCTTTTTTGTCGGCATCTCTTCACTCCTCAGTTAAATAACTTGTCTTTGATGCTCTGATTATCTCAACTGGACATAAATTAGAAACTATCCCCTATCCTTTGATTACCGCTAAAAATATTAAACTATATCCAATGAAACAATCTCTTATTGATTATGCAGCAGCTCGCTTTATAGCGGTTCAAGATGGGCGGTGAAATGGCGCAGCATGTCCGGTGCCCAGCGGAGACGCATCCCATTAATCCGGTCGCGTTCGTCGTAAATCCGTTTAACGCTTTCTGCTGCCACATTCATATGGTTATCGGTATAGACACGGCGCGGCACTGCAAGCCGGACCAGCTCGAGCGGGGAGTAGTTGACCTCTCCCGTTTCAGGGTTCTCGCTGCCAAAGGCAAGCTGACCCAGTCCGATCGCCCGGGTTCCCGAATCTACATATAGCTTTGCGCAGAACGCTTCGGAAGGAAATTTCTCCTGGGGGATATCCGGTAGGAAGCGCTTCATATCCAGCATAACGCAGTGCCCGCCGAGCGGTTTCATAACCGGCACACCGGCGTCGATCAGTTTCGCCCCCAGGTAGTGGACCTGCCTGACCCGGTTTGCCATGTAATTCTGTTCCATCACCTCTTGTAATCCGATCGAGAGCGCCTCCAGGTCGCGGCCAGCCATACCGCCGTAGGTGACAAAGCCCTCCATCTGGATCAGGTAATTCTGGGCCTGGCGGAATTTTGTCTCATCGTTCAATGCCAGGAATCCGCCGATGTTCACCAGACCGTCCTTTTTTGAGCTCATCGTGCAGCCGTCGGCGAAGGAGAACATCTCCTGGGCGATCTCCTTGATGGATTTGTCCCGGTAGCCGGGTTCGCGCTGCTGGATGAAGTATGCGTTTTCTGCGAACCTGGCTGCATCCAGGTAAAAAGGCAGGTCGTATTTGTCGGCGACCTCCCGCACCTCTGTCAGATTGCTGATCGAGACTGGCTGCCCGCCATTGTTGTTGCAGGTCACTGTTACCAGGATGAGCGATACCTGCTCGCGTCCCACCCGTTTGATAAATTCCTCCAGTTTGCTGGGGTCAAGATTCCCTTTAAAAGGGTGGTCCGACTGCGAGTCCAGGCCTTCATCGATAACTAGGTTGTGGGGAATCCCGCCTTTGTTCTCGACATTGGCATGCGTGGTGTCGAAAAACATATTGGAAAGGGCGGTTTTACCGGGTTTCACGTGGATCAGGGTCAGAATGTTTTCCGCTGGGCGGCCCTGGTGGGTTGGGACAACATATTTATACCCGGTAATGCCCCTGACAGTTTCTTCAAGGTGGAACCAATTGCGGCATCCGGCGTAGGATTCATCCCCGGTCATCAAGCCAGCCCACTGGTACTGGCTCATTGCGGATGTGCCGCTGTCGGTCAACAAATCAATGTACACATCTTCAGCGGGGATATTAAAGATGTTGTACTTTGCTTCCCGGATTATTCTTTCTCTTTCGGATTGGGTAGTGATTTTGAGCGGTTCAACGACTTTGATGCGATAGGGTTCAGCTTGGGGTAATGTGCTCATTGATAACGGCTCCGGAATAGTTTTTCCTTATTTTATCAGGATGGTGACTGCCAGCTTCTCAGGTCTTTATCCGATTGTATCCAGATCATCCATCAGCATCTTTCTCTCACCGTCGTCCTTTACGCCGCCAGCTGTGTAGCGCGCCTCACCTAGGTATTCGTCCATCTTATCCTGGTTCCCGGCTGCTTTTTCAGCGCGGGCCAGGGCTTCATAGGCATAGCCCACATAAAACGGCTCCAGTTGGCCTTCTCTTGCAGTAACAAGGCTCTTCTCACCATAGCGGCGAGCGGTGTTTGCCTGCCCGACCAAGGCATATACCCGGGAAGCCTGCCAGCAACCGACCGACAAATTCTGGAGGGTCTGGTCCGGGCGCTGGCTCCAGTGCCACATCGAAGCCATTGTCAGGAGTACCATCTCTTCGTCTTCCTCGGGAGTGCGTTCCCCTTTATCGATCAGGTCCCAGGCCTTGTTGAAGCACTGTGCCGAGAAATACTTGTGGGCGTTTTCCAGGTCGAATTCGGGTTTGTTATCCATGAGTGTCTCCTTCGTTTGTTAATTTGTGAGATTTCGTTTGTTGCGACGCAAGCGCTGTAATAAAACCGGTTATATAAAAAGATGTATTTGCCGGGAGGATTTTTAACTGCTTGTGTTCAGCAAATCTGTTACAACATCGTCCAGCACGAGGGTTTTCCCGCGGTTCAGCGCGTCTGTGTAAATATGCCTGGGAATTACACCCTCAAGTTCAGCCAGAAGGTCCAGAGCGCTGTCTCTGATCGGACCTTCCAACATGCGGGATTGATAACTGGCTGGGTGCTCGAGCACCAGGCCAAGCAGTTCAACCGCCAATTTAAAATTGTTCCGTTTTGCCTGCAATCGGGCGTATTCATACAGCATATTTACCAAGTCCCTCACGAATGGGATTTCATTCGTCAAGGACAAACAGTGTAAAATGTAAAAATCTGCCCCTTTAAGATCACCTAAGGACAGGGTCACCTTGGCGAGATATTTGCTGGAGGTCTGGGCGGAATAGAAGAAACCGGTTCTTTCGGCGATATCCAGACAGCGCTTGTAATAATCCCTTGCATGGTCTAGCTGATCCCTCACAAATGCGACATGGCCAAGGGTAATTAACAGCAGGGTGGATCCAATTTGATCCTCAACTTCTTCTGTGAGCCGGAGCGTTTTTTTAGCAATTTGTTCAGCATTTTCAAATTCCTTCCTTAATATACTGACTAAACTCTGAACCCAGGAAGAATATGTTATCAACCATCTATCCCCACTTTCACTGGATATCCTGGCCATGCTTTCAGTCATTGTATCCATCTCAGAATAGCGGAAACAGAAAAATGCGTTGACATTGAAACTCCAGTGTGCGAGCACCTGGGCTGTCGCCTTATTAGATTCTTCCAAGATACCCACACTTTCCCTGGCGTATTCATATCCCTGTTCGTGCAGTCCCAACCAAGCCATAAAATAAGCCTGCAAAGCCTTCGTCAGCGCCCTCAGGTATAAAACATCCCGGTCGTCGCCTGTCAATTTTCTGTATGCCTGGGCGAATAAGTCCATCCCTGCCAGGTTCCAGCTCCGGATCCAGTAAACCATCCAGAGCCCGAAAATAAACTTCCAGGTCAGATCATTGTTCCCTCGATCCAGGCAGTATCGCCAGGCAGCCCGCACGTTTTCGATATCCGTTTCAACTTCAGCGATAGCCTTCATCTGCCGGCTGCTTTTAAGGTCTTCCCATCTTTGCTGTATAAAATCTGCAAAGTAAGCAGCGTGTGTTTCAATAACCGACTCAGCCGCAATATCGGATTCTTCCAATTTTTCCCGGGCATACTGGCGCAGCAGTTCGTGTATCTCTAACCGGCTAGCAGTTGGATTGCGAGATAAAAGTGATTTGCTTGTCAATCCCATCAACTGCTGCAGGTTGGCTCCCGAGACCTGCTGGGCTGCCTCCCTGGTGAACCCTCCCCGGAAGACCGATAGACGCATTAGAGTCTTTTGTTCAGCCCGGTCAAGTAAAGACCAGGAGTGATCGAATACAGCCCGGATGCTGCGGTGGCGTGATGGTGCATCCCGCAAATCTCCGGCCAGGATATCAATGCCTTTCTTTAGTTCCGCTTTAATCTCAGCAATGCTGAGTACCTGCAGCCATGCCGCAGCCAGTTCAATCGCCAGCGGCATCCCTTCTACTACCTTGCAGATTTCAAGGATTCCATCAAGTTCATCCTTTCCTGGTTCAAATCCTGGGACTACTTTTCCGGCGCTTTGAAGGAAAAGAGTCACCGCGTCTGATCCCCGGTATTCCAGAGTTGTTTCCAGATGGGAGATGTCAAGCCCTCCAACGGTAAAGACGGTCTCACTTTTCAGGTTTAGCCGTTCCCGGGATGTGGCAAGGATCTTTACATCTGGAGCCGCGCCGAGAATCTCGCTTATTATTCCAGCTCCATCTAGGAGATGCTCAAAATTATCCATTACCATCAGCAGGTTTTTCCTACGCAGGAAGCGCAGAAGCAGTGCCTGTGGGTTTTCATGGACTGCGAGGGGAAATTTCAGCGCCTCTGCGGTCCTCTGGACAAGGTGTTCGCTCGTGTGGATTGGCACCAGGGATACAAAGCAGCAGCCATCCTTAAAATTTCCGGCAGTTTCTCCGGATGCTTTTATTGCCAGACGGGTCTTTCCGATGCCGCCCGGTCCGGCGAGCGTGAGCATTCGGGTTTCCTGAAGAAGCCGCGAAATCTCAGCCAGTTCAACTCTCCGGCCTATAAAGGGGGTCACATCGGCGGGGAAATTCGTCATGGGTCTGGAGACCGGTGCGCGTTCCGGTTCCAGAAGCCCCAGAGCCAAGGCTCGCTTTACTGCCTCGCGCCGGTTTTTCACATATAGTTTGCTGAGTATATTTCCAACGTAATCCTTGACGGTGCTTTCGGCTAGGTGCAGTTTCTGAGCGATCTCGCGGTTAGTAAGCCGGTCTGACAGCAAAGCCAAGACTTCCAATTCACGCCAGGTGAGCTCTTCAGAGCACATTTCGCCACCCGTAAGGTTGTGGTTGTCCATAATTTAAATAGTTAAATGATTATTGAAAGGTTTGTATATCGGAGATTATATCTGAATTGTGTTCCGGATGAATTACCTACTTTTTCCCTACCAAAAGGAGGCTGACTTGCATGGAAAAGTGGTCTATATTGGTGACAGCAAGCAAACAAACCTCAAGAAGCACAACTCTAAAGGAGGTGGAAAATGTTTACAACCAGTGTTACCCAGCAGATGCAGTTCACCGTTCCGGTAATAATTGCTGATCAGGAAGTGATTATAGACAAGGTGGATCGAAAAATGTCCGGGCTGCTCTCAAAAATATCAAACGGAAACCCCTGGGGAGATCGCAAACTAGCAGCTCAGAAATTGGGCTCCATGCGAGATCCTGCGGCTTTGCCTGCTTTGTTGGATCTGCTGTCTAACGACTCGTTCTGGATGGTGCGCTGTGCAGCGGTCGAGGCGCTCCAGATGATTGGCGACCCGCAGGCTGTCCCCGGGCTGCTTCTCGCTGCAGAGCGCGATGGATTTCAAGCGGTTAGATCCTATGCTGCCCGGGCGGCTGCTAAACTTTCCGGGTAAGTTCCATTCCGCCCCTGTCCTATATAAAAAATCCCCGGCACTGTCTCCATGCCGGGGATTATGAAAATGATGTGGTTCTCTCAGAATAAAACCTAAATAACGGAGAGGGCGGTCTCCATGTCATCAACGCCAAGAATTAGTTTTCCACCTTTAGACAGATAAATTAAATCCATGTTCACACCAGCATCCGATACCTTGCGGGTGACCTTTCCCAGTTCGCCAGGGGCATCCTCGATCTCGACGACCAGCACTTCTCGCTCACCGAGAACCTGCAGGTCAGCACTTTCAACAGCCATTTTGGCAACTTCTGCGTCTTCGACAAGAATGTGGATAATCCCTTTGCCTTCGATGGAGAATCCGCAGCCTCCTTCGATATTAATTCCAGCTCTGCCGAGACTTTCTCCCAGTTCCGCAAGGGTTCCGGGCCGGTCAACCAGTTCAATTGTCAGATCAGTTGGCATAACTCTCTCCTTTATTGAAATGTGATTCTCATTTAAACCTGTTCTTTATATTATCCCATAAGTTTATCTTAAATGGAGAGTTCTGCTTCAAAAATTCCCCTCACAGGTAAACATTTTATTCAGAATTCTGTTGTTGGATCAGCTTGTTAAATCGCCAACTGGCTGCCGTTCTCCTTCAACCATTTTTTATGATCATAGTAATCCGGCATTATCCTGTGTACCTGTTTCCAGAAAGCTTTTGAGTGGTTGGGTACCCGAAGGTGAGCCATTTCATGGGCGACTACATAGTCGATCACTTTTGGCGGGGCCATCACAAGTCGCCAGGTGAAATTCAGGTTTCCGCTGGAGGAACAGGAACCCCAGCGTGTGCGGGCGCTTGTGATCCGGATTCTGCGGTATTTGAGGTTGTGCTGTTTTGATAGGCGGTTTACCCGCCTGATTACTTCTACCCGGGTTTGCTCCCGGTACCACTCCTTGAAGGTCTCCCCGACGTGCGGCAGCGCTGAACGGGATAGATAGAATTTTTGGCTTAACACCAGCGGTGGGTTAAGCTCATCCACGATTTTCAACGGGTAGGTTGCCCCCAGATACCAGAAACGCTCCCCATCTGCAAAAGATCTGCGTGACCTGATCAAAGATTGAGATTGAGCTTCTTTTCTTTTTCGTGCTATCCAGCCTTGTTTGCTCCTTACCAGTTTCTTAATTTCCCGTTCTGAAACCAGGTAAGGAGCCCGCACGATCAGCCTGCCGTCCGGCTCTATGATCAGAGCGATTGTCCTGCGCCGGCTGCGGATAATCCGGTCTATTTTTATTTCCATCGCATCAGTATCTCTTTTATCAATTCCATCCTGGGTAAAGGATGAGAGAATTATAAACAAGAAATGCGCCAGGCTGATTGAAATTGCCAGGCGCATTCTTTTCATGCGGTTGTAAAAAAGGGGAGTGCTTTTTAATCCGCGAGCGCAACAAAATCGATCTGCAGGACCATCTCCTCTTCAACCGAAGCTACCTGCGGCGGAAGACTTGGGATTGTGGTGAATTCTGTGTACAGAAGATTTGTTGAAGCTGATCCCTCCAGCCGGTCAGGTGAGACCAAGGTGGCGGTTCCTTTGAATGTCAGCGGTTTGGTGGTTCCCTTAACGGTTAAGTCGCCGTTGATTTGAAAATCGAAAGGCTGGCCGACATCAACCGGCACCGGAACACCGCTTACTGAGGTTGAATTAAATTCAGCAGCCTGGTTTCCGGGCTGGTCAGTTTCCAGAATCCAGCGCTGGATGGCTCCATTGCGGCGGGAGTTGTCTGTAAGAATTGTGGTTAGGTCCGCCCGGACAGTTACCTGGGCATTACTTGGGTCATTCGGGTCAGCCATGATCTGTCCCTCAACCGCATTGGTCGCGCCGACCACCGTGAAAGGTGAACCGAGCAAAACCTCATCGATCAGGAAGCGTGCTTCTGTTTCCTCCGGGACAATAGAGAAGTTTTTTTCGCCGGATAGGTTTTCCTGCGCTGTTGTTTGTTCCTCTGCCGGTTCTTCCTCCATGCTGGCGGTCTCCTGAACTTTAACCTCGGTTGGCGCTGGAGGCTCGGTTTCAACCGCTTCTGTCGGCAACAGTTCCTGCCCGGTTTCAGGCTCCGGGCTAGCCGCGATAATTTCGGTTTCCGGGGCGCTGGTGCAGGCAATGCTGATAAGTGCTGCAATTAACAACACCAATAATATGTGTAATTTCACAGTTTTTCTCCTGTTTAGAATTTACTTGAATCTTACATTAATTTGAAACTTTTAACCTTAAAGGTATATTGGAATCGATCTAACGAATTTGTTGGCTCAAAGGACAATTTTTTTTGGCAGTATCAATTTGGTTGCGCATTAGTAAATACAACATTGGATGTATTCTAAATATCTTGCGTAGAAGAGATTGTTAATCTAGTAGGACTCCTCAAGAGGGGTGATGCAAACCTGACGATAAGAAGGTTATTGACATGTCTGAAAAGCGATATAAATTGGTTTTGCCTCCGACCTGTATCCTTCTATTGAACCTTACATAAATCCGGGACAACCCTAACAGGTTTTCAAAACCTGAGGCTGACGGATGCCTAGTGAACCTCATACCGCTGGAGTCAGCAACACTTCGGCATCCATTTTTCTGGGTGTGATCCAGAAATCTTCCCAAAAAATTTTCGATTAAGTTTTTAAAACGATAGAAGCGTCTGTTAAGACGCCTCTACCATGAAAGGAGGAAGAAGACACCAGATGGGCGGATCTTCAGAGTTTATTTACTGGCTGAAAATCACCCCGGCCCTGATGTTCTTTAACTGGTTGGGATTTTCCCGTCTGGTTGTGTGGTCTGTTGTTTTCTATTTTTCGTTCGTTCATCTCCCAATCGCGGATAATCCTGCGTAATGCAGCACTGAAACCGCGCTTACCCAATCCTTCGCGCTCCGCGAATTCCTGGATGATGCGGATATCATTCACTTCCAGGTTGACAAGTTGAGGCAGGTAGGTGGGAGGCATATCCGTTCATGTTTCCATAAAAAGAAGAACTGATGTTCTATGATTATATCAGAACACCAGTTCTATGTAAAGGCTTTTTGAATTTTTTAATATTAAGAATTTCCGTTTTTAATTTTTATACTATCTTGTCCCCTGCTGTCTATCTCGTTCAGTGCAGCCTCAATCCTGTTCAGGCGTTCGTTAATGGTGCGGATCCCGGTATTAATTTCATCAAGCTGGCTGTCTTCTTTTTGGTCTGTGCCAATAACAAAACTGGTGGTGAAGTAACTTGTCAGGACGCTCACCAGCGCAAAGGCAATGTTAGTCTGTCTTTCTCCTGTTAATCCGAGTTATAGCTCTAAAGTCGTCAGCGCAAAGATAGTCGTGATCAATATAAAGACATCATATGCGCTGAAATCACCCTTCTCGGGTCTGGATTTAAGATCCATTATCTTTAAGGCCTATCCTTGTGTTGTTCCCTGCTACTCTTTAACCCGCTTGAACACGCAGGTCACTCCGCCGTGTTTGGGTGGACCATTTCCAGCAAACTCCCAGCCGTTCTCGCCAGCGTCTTTGAGGTATCTTCGGAATGTGGGACCCTGCTCCCAGTTCTCCAGAATTACACCGTTCTCGTAATGAGCACGGTAGATTTCCTCGGCTTTGTCCTGAGTTCCCATGCCTTTTTTCTCTACCTGTGAGAATTCGACTACTAGATATTCCCATTTCGCCATCTCTCACCTCAAAATTGGTTATTCTTGAATGCATTAATTATATATTACAAAGCGCCTGAAATTACTGCATCCGGGCGCTTTGTAAATTGGTCTCTTATGAAAGTTACTTCAGGTCCTGGTCCAGGGTCTCCATGGCAGCCTGGCTGACCTGATCGTGCTCCAGAGCCTTTTTGAGGGTTTCCTCGTCTTCATTGGAGAGAGATGTCTGGTATACAGTGCCGCCGAACTTGGCCATCTCGGGTAGAACTTTGTCGGCTGTGGCTTCGATCACCAGAATGAAGAGCGCTGATTCGCCTGGATCCAATCCATCACCGACGTCCTTAATGAACTTGTTGTCGATGCCGAGGTCGGTGCCTTTGCTGAACAGCGCGCCCATAAGAGCTCCAAATAAGCCCCAGAATATCGGCGCCAGGAATAGCAGGCCGATAAGTAGTCCCCAGAAACCGCCCCAGACTGCAGACTGTCCGGTCATGGCTTTCTCAAGAGTTTGGGTGACTTTAACCTTACCTTTCTGATCCTTTACCGCCAATGCGGCGTCCTCCAACGAGACCAGCCGCATTTTCTGCATTTCAATCAGTTTTTCAAGCGCCTGGTTGGCTGTTTCTTCCTTATCGTATATGATTGCTACTAATGTACTCATCCTTATCTCCTT
>JBJYWI010000291.1:2660-7758 GCA_046259385.1 Anaerolineales bacterium | reverse complement strand
TAAGACCGCTTCCACGCCTTCAATTAAAGTTTATGGCTTATTTATAGATGGGTGTGAAGCGGTCTAAATTTTACCTGGGAATTTACCCTCGTTTTTGATTCTTATAAAATTTTTATCTTGTTAGTTTCCTTCGCTGTTTTATCCGATTCATGTGCTCACAAACTCCGCCATTTCATCGCTCAGATCAATCGGCACCTTGCCTTTGAACTGGCTCATGTACAGTGTGTAATAGAAACCCTTCTTTGCCATTAGATTGTCGTGGGTATCCTGTTCGACAATCTCGCCGCCGTTCACAACTAGGATTTTGTGCGAGTCGCGGATGGTGGAAAGTCGGTGGGCGATCACAAAGCTGGTCTTGCCTTCCATCAGTTTCTGGAGCCCACCCTGGATCAGTTTCTCGGTGCGGGTGTCGACATTGCTGGTGGCTTCGTCCAGGATCAGCATCTTGGGGTCGGCGACCATCGCCCTGGCGATGGTCAGCATCTGGCGCTGTCCCTGGCTGAGGTTTGAGCCCCTTTCGGTCAACATGGTGTTGTATCCCCGGGGAAGGTGTTCGATAAAATCGTGTGCGTTGGCTTTTTTTGCCGCCTCGATACACTCCTGCTCGGTCGCGCCTTTGCGGGCATACTTTAAATTGTTCATGACGGTATCGGAAAACAAAAATGCTTCCTGGAGCACAGTCCCGATCTGGGTCCGTAAACTGTCCTGGGATAGGGTGTGCAGGTCCTGACCATCGATCAATATTGTGCCGCTGTCGATCTCGTAGTAGCGGGTCAGAATATTAATGATGGTGCTCTTACCTGCCCCGGTAGGTCCGCAGATGCCGATCTTCTGCCCGGGTTTGGCTTCAAAAGTATTCCGTTTAAGAATTTTTCTGCCTGGTATGTAGCTGAAATCGACATCCTTGAACTCGACCTGCCCGCCTTTGAATTCGAACGGATTCGCATCCGGCGCGTCTTTTATCTGGGGTTCTTCATCAATAATAGAAAACACCCGCCGGCCTCCCGCAACGCCGTTCAGGGTGGTGCTGGTGAGGTTCGCGATTTCGGAAAGCGGCCTGATTAAGAGGGAGGTGTAACTGGCAAAGGCGATAACCGTCCCCAGCGGGATCCTGCCTGCTATTACTGCAAAGGACCCGACGACCATGACGAATACGATCTGGATCATAGACAGGGATTGGGTTAATGGGTACTGCATCAGGGAGGTGAAAAACGCCTTGCTGGCGACATCAAATACGCCGACTGTCAACTCAGTATTCTTCTCATCCGCCCAGTTCTGCTGGCGGTTGCTGATGATGACCTTGTGCCCGGAGATGCTCTCCTCCTGGAATCCGCTCAGGTTCCCAAGATCCTCCTGAAGTTTGGCGAATGCTGGGGTAGAAATCCGTGCGATAACGAAAGTCAGGATCAACATCACCGGGATGACCAGCACTGCAACGACCGTCAAAGGCGCCGAAATCAGCAGCATCGCGCCCAGGATCAGCACTACCTGAACCAGCGCCCGGATGATCGGTGATACCGCGCTCTCAAAGAACAGCGAGATCACCTCTGTGTCGTTGGTCACCCTGCTCATCAACTCGCCAATAGGCTGGCGGTCAAAGAAATTCAGCGATAAGGTCTGCATGTGTTTAAACATGTTTACCTGCAGTTTGTAGAGACCGCGGGTAGCCAAGTCGGCAAACATCCGTTCAGCCAGAAAGCTCAGTCCCAGATATAATGCAGCCGCGATTAAAGCGACGATCACCCAGCGCCATAATTCGGAGACCGTACCGCCGGGTTCAGAAATTGTGTTAACTGCCTCACCGGTTAGGAATGGAAGCGCAACAAGTCCAACTAAGGCAAAAACCCGGATTACAAGCGCTGAAATAAATTTCGGACGGGCTTCCCCTCCTGCCATGTAGTCAAGAAGGCGGCCAAGTATCTGACCGGTATCATCCTTCTTGTCGATTGCTTTTTCGGGATGTTTATCAACAAATTCGACCGATTTTGTATCTGCCGCGGCTGTCATGATCCCACCTCCTCATCCAGACCGGTTGTTATCCCGCTGCCCAGTTGGGATTCGTAAATTTCCTGGTAGAGTGGGCTGCTCTCCATCAACTTTTCATGTGTGCCGCTGGCGATAATTTCGCCGTTTTCCAGCAGAACAATGTTATCCAGGTCGATAACTGCGCTGATTCGCTGGGCGACATACAGGGTGGTCAATCCCGGGTACGTATCTGGGATGGCTTTCTGGACGCGAGCCTCGGTTGCCACATCCAGGGCGCTGGTGCTGTCATCCATAATCAGGATGCGCGGCTGGTTAGTCATCGTGCGGCTCATCGATAAGCGCTGACGCTGACCGCCGGAGAAATTGTAGCCGCGCCGGGCGACTGGCGCTTCCCACTTCTCCGGCAGCTTGGTGATAAAACCATAGGAATCTGCGGCTTTGGATGCCATGATCATTTCCTCATCCTCCGCGTTCGGTTTGCTGAATTTAAGATTGAAGCGCACATCTCCCTGGAACAGCAGGGCTTCCTGGAGAGCAATACCAACAATCTGGCGAAGTGTCTCCTGCGGGTAATCGCGCACATCGATATCATCGATTGTAATGCGCCCTTCTGTCACATCGTAGAAGCGCGGGATCAGATTGATTAAGGCTGATTTGCCCGCGCCTGTCGCGCCCAGGAAACCGATGCTCTCGCCGGGCTGGATGGTCAGGTTAATGTTTTTCAAAACAGGTGGATCAAGTTCTCCGTCCGGTCTGCGGAAGGCGAAGGTTACGTTTTCGAATTGTATCTTACCCTTTACCTCCCCGGTTTTTATCTCCCTCGTACTTTCTCTATCCTGGACATCCGGTTTGCTGTCGTAAACATCAAGGATGCGGGCTGCGGAGGCGTCACCCCGCAGGATGAATGGCACCAGGATTGCGAGCATCGCCAAAGGGGAGATAACCATCGCAAGGTATTGGGTGAAAGCGACCAGCTGACCGACGTTCAACCCGGTCCCTTCCAGTACTGTAGTACCGCCAATCCCTAGAGAAGCGGCAATGGCGATCTGGGTGATACCAGTCAGGAAAGGCGCCATCAGGCCGACCATGAAGGCTGCAGAGAAAGCCGGTGCCCGCAAATTATTTGCGCGCTCGTCAAAGCGCTCAACCTCGTAATCTTCGCGCACAAAGGCTTTCACAACCCGCACGCCGGCTAGGTTTTCCTGGAGGGTATTGTTAAGCAGGTCAAGCCGCCGCTGGCGTTCATCGTATGCCTTGAAGATGCGCGGCACCAGCAGGGCCATAATGCCAAGCACAACGGCTACTACCAACAGCAGCACCCATATAAGCTGAGGGGTGCCCATCAGGGTGAGCACCAGCGCGACAAGCATCATGAATGGGGCATACAGGGTTAAGATGGTTGCATACATGATCGCGTTCTGAATATTGATCACATCCGCGTTCAACCGCACCAGCAGGTTTCCGGTGTGGAACGTGTCAAAATTGGCGAATGAAAACGTTTGGATTTTACGGTACAGGTATGCCCGGATTACATAGGCTGTTCCCTGTGAAAAGAACACAGCCAGGTAAGCCGCGCCTGTAAGGCACAAACCGGCAATGATCGCCAGGATCGCCATTGTCAGGCCAGAAGCAAATACGACATCGCTTGAACCTGCCTCGATCCCTTGATTGATCATGCGCTGGTTGAGCGCTGCGACGCCAATGGTTGCAGTTGCTGAAGTCAGGACAAGCACCTGCGAAATCACCAACCTTGCCCGGTACTTCCTGAACACGATCAGCACCCGGCGCAGGGACTTAATCATTTGTTGGCCTCCTTTTTAAAGCTAACTTTTGAATCGCACAGCATTTGGACAAGAGGCTAAAGTATATCTTAATATTAGCTGTGTTGATTTTTGTTATTCCGCTGTGATCCAGCAGGGTTGCTTTTTTAGAAACCAGGATTTGTGTATAATCAAAAGAAGTGGATTCAACTTGTCCAACCCCGATTGATATTAATTAATAGGGAATGGAATTCTAAAAAACCGCTTATGCAACGAACCGCTCGCAACTGGTCAGGGAGATTGTTTTAGCAGATGCCTACCAACCTGCCGCCTGAATATTTCGATGCTGAGAAGCGTTATAAGGCTGCTGAGTCGGACCTGGAAAGAATCGCGGCTCTTGAGGAAATGCTCAGCAAGATTCCAAAACACAAAGGCACTGACAAGCTGCGCGCGGATTACCGCCGCAGGCTCTCCAAGCTGAAAATCTCCGCAAAATCGAAAAAGCAGACCGGTAAGAGGAACTCCGCATTTCGGGTTCCGCGCGAAGGACCCGGGCAGGTTGTGGTGGTCGGGTTCTCGAATGTCGGTAAGTCTGCCCTGGTTGCTAGGCTGACTAATGCAACACCCGAGGTGGCGGATACCCCGTTCACAACCTGGCAACCGAGCCCGGGGATGATGCCTGTGGAAAATGTCCAGATCCAGCTTGTGGATACCCCACCCCTGGACCGGGATTACCTGGAGCCGGAATTGTTCGACCTGATTCGCCGGGCTGATATCATCCTGCTGGTGGTGGATTTACAGACCTACCCGCTGCAGCAGCTTGAAGGGACAGTCGCAGTACTTCGAGAGCATCTCATCGCGCCAAAACACTTGGAAGCGGCTGATTCCGACGGAAGTGGTCTGGTGTACGTGCCGCTGCTCGTCCTGGTGAATAAGTGCGACGGTGACGGCTGTGATGAGGTATTTGAAGTATTCTGCGAACTGCTGGAGGGGGATTGGCCGCTGCTGGCTGTTTCTGTTGAAACTGGCTATAACCTGGAAATCTTGAAACATTACATTTTTGAACAGCTGGATATCGTCAGAATCTACTCCAAGATGCCCGGGAAGGAACCGGACCTGGAAACGCCTTTTGTGATGCGGGGCAAACCAACCCTGGAGGAGTTTGCCAGCAAAATCCACCACGACTTTTACACTAATTTAAAATCTGCCCGGGTGTGGGGCAGCACCACTTTCGACGGTCAGCAGGTGAATCGAGATTATGTACTGCAGGACGGGGATGTGGTCGAATTGAAGATTTAGTGGGGGCTGTGCGAGGCTCGGGATCGCTTCTCAAATTTAGTGTCATTGCGAGC
>JBJYWI010000291.1:0-2560 GCA_046259385.1 Anaerolineales bacterium | reverse complement strand
CTCATAAAATTCCAGCATGCTTAAGGTTCTCCTGCTGGCGGATACCCATCTTGGATTTGACGACCCTCTGCACCCGAAAGTGCAGCGCAGGCGGAGAGGGGCGGATTTCTTCGCGAATTTCCAGAAAGCGCTTGAACCTGCCCTGCACGGCGAGGTCGACATAGTCGTGCACGGTGGCGACCTGTTCACCCGCAGTAGGGTCCCAGATGCGCTGGTCGAAAAAGCCATGGCACCCTTTAAACAGATCGCTTCGAACGGCGTCCCGGTCTTTCTGGTGCCCGGAAACCACGAACAATCCAGGATTCCCCTGGCTCTCTGGAGTGTTCACCCGAACCTGCATATTTTCAGGCAACCCGGTACGTTCAGGGTGAAAGTTGGCAGTATTACAGTTGCCCTATCCGGGTTCCCTTTTGCACGCCGCATCCGGGACAGGTTCAAAATCTTATTAAATTCAACCGGTTATTACCAGACCAAGGCGGATATCCGCCTGCTGTGCCTGCACCAGGCGGTTGAAGGCGCCCGGGTGGGTCCGGTGAACTTCACATTCAGGGGCGGACCGGATGTGATCCGGGCTGGGGATATCCCGCCCGGTTTTTCGGCTGTGCTTTCGGGTCATATCCACCGGGCGCAGCGGTTTAATTTTGACCTGAACGGCATCCGTATGAACGCCCCGGTGGTATATCCCGGCTCTGTTGAACGCACCTCCTTCGCAGAGCGGGACGAGGTCAAAGGTTTTGCGCTGCTCCGATTTGATCGCTCCAGGTCCGGCAGCACAGCGCTAGTAGAATCAAAATTCTGTTCCCTGCCGGCGCGCCCCATGCAGGAATTAGAACTGCACCCGGGTGAGTTTTATCAAGGTGATCTTTCCAGGCAGTTGGGGGATTTGTTCGCGAAACTTGACCCGGATTCAGTCGTTCGCATCCGGATTATGGATAACGGTGACAGCTGGCTGCGGCGGCGTTTGAGCGCGGGTTACCTGCGGTCGACCGCGCCACAAAGCATGAATGTATCACTTGTGCGCAACCTGAACATCCATGACTAAATGTGTCTATCCGGGCAGCCCGCCTTATATGGAGATTGTAGTTGTGTGTTAGCTGCTGTTATCCGCACTATACCCTAAAGTTGCTTCTTATGCCGGGCGTCAGCAGGTAGACAAGCACGATAACAGGGATGACCAGACCCAACGATCCGCACATAAAACTGAAAATCCCGCCGCTGAACATGCCGAAAATCCCCTGCAGCACCGACAGCCCTACTGCGATCATCGCCAGGATATAAGCCCATTTCTTCATTGCCAGCAGACCGAATCCTGTAACGATTTGTATCAGCGCGGTGATCATGCCCAGAAAACCAGCCCAGGCGCCTGATGCGCCTGCGGCAGCCATTTGTTCGGCGCTGAAGACCCCGCCGAACAGCGCCCGTAAACCGCCAAAACCAAAAATCAGCCCACTCCACAGCAGTGAAAATACCCCTAAGATTAGAAAAACGATTGCAATAATTGTTATACCAGCAGGTCTATTTTTCATCTGAAATTCTCCTTAATGTGTCTTTAAATTCTTCCAGGACTCTAATTATAAGCACAGAATTCCCGTAAGGGCTTTTATCAGTATTAAAAGATTTGTTGGTTTAATCCCCCCTTTTTCAGGAAATACCCTTCTTTGTTTAACTCTTCAGGGATCTCTTGGCTGCGCTCGAGATGACATAGTATAATGCTGATTAGGGGGTCGATCTTTGCAACCTGGATGTCGTAAAAGATTTATATAACCTTAACTATTATTGTCTTATAGATCTTGAACCTGTTGTAGAATTAATCACCAAATCGGATTTTAAATAATTTATTTTCAAATTTAAAAAGACCAACTGGAGAAAAACATGACATTAAAAGAATACAAACCCGGAACTGCGTTCAACGGAGTTATCGGGCGCACTTTTGACGTTTCGGAGCCTGCCTGGCCGGAGCCGAACCGGGCCAGGGAAGGCGCTCCGAATGTGCTTTTTATCGTTCTGGATGATACCGGATTCGGCCAGCTCGGCTGTTACGGCAGCCCGATCAACACCCCCAACCTGGATTCGCTGGCGGAGAACGGACTGCTTTACAACAACATGCATACCACCGCGCTGTGCTCACCAACCCGGACCTGCATCCTGACCGGGCGCAACCACCATTCCAATGCTATGGCTTGCATCACTGAGGCTTCGACCGGGTACCCGGGGGCGAACGGAAATATCCCCTTTGAGAACGGCTTCCTCTCCGAGATGCTTTTGCAGCACGGCTACAATACCTACGCAATCGGCAAATGGCACCTGACCCCCGCTGACCAGATCTCCTCCGCAGGACCGTACGACCGCTGGCCGTTGGGGCGCGGCTTTGAGCGTTTTTACGGTTTCCTGGGCGGCGAAACCCACCAGTATTACCCAGAACTGGTCTATGACAACCACCAGGTCGAACCGCCCCGATCACCGGAAGATGGCTACCATGTAACTGAAGACCTAGTTGATAAGGCGATCAGTTTTATCGCCGACGCCAAGCAGGTCGCTCCGAACAAGCCCTTTTTTATGT
>JBJYWI010000290.1:0-1617 GCA_046259385.1 Anaerolineales bacterium | reverse complement strand
TATCCTGTCCATCCAGCGTAATCACACCGCGGCTGACATCATAAAAGCGCGGGATCAAGCTCACCAGGGTGGATTTGCCTACTCCAGTCGGACCGACCAGCGCAACCACGTGGTGAGCCGGAATTTCCAGGTTGATATCTCGTAAAACAACCTCACCCTCAATATATGAAAACTCCACATCTTTGAAAGTGATTGCTCCTTGAACTGGTTCTGCTAGTAGCCGTGCATCTTTCTGGTCCTGGACTTCCTGGGACTCATCTAGTAAACCCGAAACCCGGTCTGCGCCAGCCAGAGCGGATTGAATATTTTCCCAGGCCCCGCTGAGCGCCCGGATTGGCTGGTACAGGATCTCCAAATACAAGAAAAAGGCCACCAAATCGCTGATTGGTAATAAACCTTGGTATGCCAGCCGACCGCCGAAGAAGATCACCACCAACATACCCAGCGAAGAAGTAAATTCGATAAAGGGGGAGAAGATCGCCATCAGTCGCAGAGCTCGAAGTAGAGAGTTTCGGTAATTATCGATGCGTTTACCAACCCGGTCCGATTCGGCTTCTTCACGGGTAAAAGCTTTGATCTCTCGAATCCCGGCAATGTTTTCATTGAGCAGAGCATTCAGATCGCCGAGTTCCTTTTGCCGGAAGCGGAAAGCCGGACGCACCCGTTTGGCATAGATGCGCAGCGACACTAACATCAGCGGCACTGGTGCAAGGCTGAGCAGTAAAAGCCCCCAATTGATGCTTCCCAACACAAAGATCACCCCAACGAGAGTCAGCACATTCACAAAAACATCCGGGATGGCGTGGGCAATTAGTGTTTCGAATAAATCCGAATCGTTGACCACCTGTGACATCAATTGTCCGGTCTGCTTATCTTCATAGAAGCGTAAGGAAAGACGCTGTAGGTGCTGGTAGAGGTGTTTACGCAGGTTGGCAACCACGCCCCAACCGGCGATATGAGCTACGTAGCTGCGAGTGAATTGGAGAATACCCCTCAAAATGAAAACACCCGATGCAGCGAAGGTCAGGGTGGTGATCATCTGCCATGAATCGGGATTGGCACCTGGATCGGTAACAATATCGATCAGGGTTTTGATAATCCATGGAAGAGTCAGTTGTACGCCCACCAACAGCAGCATGCTGGTGACCGTGACAGCCAGTTGCCAGGTGTAATTGCGTGTATAGCGAAAAACGAGCTGAAGTGGTTTCATATCTACTCCTCCCCTAAAGTATACGACCGGTGCAGGTTTTGCGATTTATGCATTTATTCAGGTTTTTTGGGTGTAAGTCGTCCGCAGTTTGTCATTTGGTTAAGGTTTTCACTCAAAGCCAGCTCAAAGTTCATCAGCAGCAACCTGCATTGCCATTCTCTTCACCCTGAAATAATGTGATGCAATTTTCACCCTACCGTACACTGTCCAAAGGCACAGATCAACCTGTGCCCGTTCGAACGATGGCAAATAAGCGTCATCTTGATAAACTCATATTGCAATCAAACATTACCAATCAATAGATAAGGAGCAACAAAATGAAGAAAATTAGTGCGATCATCGATTTAGTTTTGAGAGCGATAGGTCTAGCAATGGGCGTAGCCGTCGTCGTTCTGGGAATTCTGGGA
>JBJYWI010000289.1:0-6189 GCA_046259385.1 Anaerolineales bacterium | reverse complement strand
AATGCAGCCAAGGTCGCTGCTCCTTCCGGGGATGGAAGAATTCCTAGGTACTGCCCGAATATTTTGATTGAGTGAATAATTTCTTTATCATCCACAGAGATGGCAATTCCTTCACTCTCATACAAAGCTTTCAGGATTAAAAAATCTCCAACTGCAGATGGTACCCTTAAACCTTCAGCGATTGTCTTCGCATTTTTCCATGGAGATGCTGCGTTGAACTTATTATTGAAAGCTTCGACAATTGGCGCGCAACCAGTTGATTGAACAGCAACCATCCGGGGACGTCTTTCATCTATCCAACCGAGTTTTTCCATTTCGTCAAATGATTTCCACATACCTACAAGACCAGTTCCACCGCCAGTTGGGTAAATGATTACATCAGGAAGTTTCCAACCAAGCTGTTCCGCAATTTCATAGCCCATTGTTTTTTTACCCTCCAGGCGGTAAGGTTCCCTGAGGGTGGATATATTGAAACTGTTTGATTCTTCTACAAATTCAGCAGCTATTATTCCTGCATCAGCTATTGTTCCTTTAACTAGAGTAACGCTAGCACCAGCGTTCTTGCATTCAGTTATGAATATTCTAGAAACATCCTCTGGCATGAAGACATGGGCTTGTGTACCCGAAAGGGCAGCGTAAGCACTCAAAGAACTAGCGGCATTTCCTGCAGATGGTATACAGAATTTTGAAATGCCCAATTCTATTGCCCTTGAGACTGCTACAGACATCCCCCGATCTTTGAAAGATCCGGTTGGATTTTGACTTTCATTTTTTATATAAAGATTTTTTAAATTCAATAGCTCACCCAAGCGGTGAGCCTTGATTAATGGAGTAAATCCTTCCCCCAGACTGATTTTGTGGACAATATTCATAATAGGGAGGATTTCTTCATAGCGCCATAGAGTTGGTTCTCGCGTTGAAATTCCATCCCGGTTTACATTTTTCTTGACAGCCTCCAGATCGTAACGCACGAAAAATGGTTTACCGCAATGAGGACAAAGGTTCATCAGTGCATTGGCAGAATAAGTTTCTAAACAGTTTGAACATTCGAGATGACTGATAGAAATAAGCTTGGGTTTGTTCACATTTATCTCCATACTAAAATAGAAAAAGGTCGTTTTACTGAATGAGAAGTTTGCCGTGGAAGTTGATAACCCTTTGAATTTTTTTGAAATTATGAAATCAGATATTGTTGTTCAAATAACATTTCTTTTAATGCAGTAGTTGACATTTAATCTGAGGTCAGGCAGAATTAGCTCCACAAGAATATAAAGGATGAGAACAAAATGACCAATGAACTGGTATTGTATTATCCCAAAGGACATGAGGCACACTTCGAACCAGGGCATCCAGAACGCCCTGAAAGGATCGAGGCGATTCGAAATGCATTACAAGAGGCTGGCTGGTGGGAACCATTTCCAAAACTTGTACCGATGAAGTTACCAAAGAATTTATTGACAAGAATCCATACCCAGGATTATCTGGATACTCTATTCTACACCTGCAAAACAGGTGAACGACTCGATGCGGATACTTACACAACTCCTGAATCGTATAATCTTGCTTTCAATACTGCTGGTGGAGCTATAAACATAGCGAAGTCAGTATGGACTGGGGAAAGTCGTGCTGGCTTAGCGTTGACCAGACCTCCCGGACACCATGCAACCAGAAACCGTGGAATGGGTTTTTGCCTGCTTAATAATATTGCAATTACAGCAGAGTACCTCCTAAATTTGGAAGAGGGCATTGTGCCTAAAGCTAAAAAGCTGGCGATTGTGGATATCGATTTGCATCATGGTAATGGCACCCAGGATATTTTCTATGAGAGGGATGATATCTTCTTCTTCTCAACCCACCAGTCTCCGCTTTATCCCGGCACAGGACAATTGAAAGAAACCGGAAGTGGAAAGGGAGAAGGCTATAATGCAAATTTTCCGCTTCCGCCAGGTACAGGTGACAATGGTTTCAGGACGATATTTGATGAAATAATTATCCCACTTCTAAACAATTATATGCCAGAAATGTTGCTTATGAGCATTGGTTTTGATCCTCACTGGAGAGATCCCCTTGGTCACCTTGTGCTTTCAGCGAAAGGTTACGGTGAGATCATAAATAGGATGGTAGACTGGGCTGCCGCCAAATGTGGAGGACGCATTGCCCTTTTTCTTGAAGGAGGCTATGACCTGGAAGCAGGGGCAGCTTGCCTTCAAGCCGCTGTCGCAGCGCTTCTTAGGGTAGAATGGGATGATTATCTTGGGCCACCGCCAAGACCTGAAGGTACTTCCTGGAAGCCGGTAGCCAGAGAAGCTCGAAGTATATGGCAGGTTTAATTACCTTGCGAATAATATAATCCCGGAGAATTCTTCACGATGTCAACAATAACACTAAGATGGATTGAAGAAAAGCTGATGATGGCGAGCGATTCAAACGGTCATTCTGTTGTGATTGGGCGCTCACCTGAGAAGAAATTTGAATGGGAAGGTGTCAAACCTTCGGATATGCTGTTAATGTCTGTAGCATCCTGTTCAGCTTATGACGTTGTTGAAATCCTGGCTAAACAGCGCGAGCCATTAGAAGATTTAAAGGTCATTTGCAATGGAGACCAAGAATCAGAACCCCCATATATTTTCACACGAATTCATATCCATTATATTGTCAAGGGGCAGGTCAATCCAGAAAAACTAAAGAAGGCTATCAAGTTATCAGAGGATAAATACTGTTCCGTCATTAACACATTACGTCCTACTGTGCCGATTACAAGCGAGTTTGAAATTATTTCATCAATTTAGCCACTAAAAAGATGAAAATCCCGGAAAATGAATTTAAGACTAGAACTGAAGCTCTGCGCGAGTATTTGCTTTCCATTAATGTTGATGGGGTAATTCTATTCGACAATTACTACATCCTTTATTACTGCGGTTTTGCATTCATTCCAACGGAACGGCCGATTGCTTTTGTAATGAATGTGGATGGTGAGCAGGCATTGTATGTCCCCTATCTGGAAAAGGATCACGCTGAATCAAAGCTAACAATCGATCGAGTGCATCACTATCAAGAATATCCTGACAACCTGCATCCCATTGATGGATTACTTTCATTAATGAAGGAAATGGGGATTAGGCGTTCATTTTGTTCAGATAAAGATGGCTACCCATTGATTTTTGGGTACAGAGGACCAACTTTGACCGCATTGACAGGGATTAAACCTCTGGAGATTTCGGATTTTATTGAAAAGAAAATGGCGATAAAAAGTCCTACCGAGATATTGTTAATTAAGGAGAGTTCCAAATGGGGTAACCTGGCTCATACTCTACTCCAGCGTTATACCAGGCCAGGGATTACTGAGACTGATGCTAGCCTGAGGGCAAGCACAGAAGCCACCAGATGTATGCTGGATGCTATCGGGCCAATTTATCAATCCCAAAGCGCTTTCGAAAGTGGTGCGCATGCAGGTTACCGCGGACAGATCGGACGGAACGCTTCAATACCCCATTCACTAGCTGCTAATATTGTATTTCAATCCGGAGATGTTCTGGTATCCGGTGCAAATGCACCTGTTTGGGGATATAACTCTGAACTGGAAAGGACAATGATCATCGGGGCAGCAAATGATGATCAAAAATATTTATTTGATCATATGCTTGTATTACAGGAAACCGCATTGAATGCAATCCAACCAGGTATTCCCTGTTCAGAAGTTGACCAGCAGGTGCGGGCATATTACTTAAAACATGATTTGATGAATTATTGGAAACACCATGTCGGACATGCTATCGGACTGCGCTACCATGAGGGACCTTTTCTTGATCTAGGAGATCATACAGAAATTAAACCGGGTATGGTATTCACAGTTGAACCAGGGCTATATGCCGGAAATATCGGCGGATTCCGACACTCCGATACAGTATTGGTTAATGAGGAGGGAATTGAGTTCTTAACCTATTACCCACGAAATCTTGAAAGTCTTACAATTCCCATTTAACAAGCGATCAGTTGTTATTTTATGGAAAATCGATATTTGTCAAGCCGGTTTGAACGAGCATTTATCATAGCCAATCAGCTTCATTATCACCAGAGAAGAAAAGCGACAGGGGCTCCATACATTACCCATCTCCTATCTGTTGCATCGTTGGTAGTTGAGAATGGAGGAGATGAGAATCAAGCGATCGCGGCTTTGCTTCATGACGCTGCAGAAGATCAGGGTGGTCTGGCAACACTTGAATTAATCAGGAACCATTTTGGGGAGAGGGTTGCAGAGATCGTTGCAGGATGCAGCGATACATTTGAAACGCCAAAACCACCCTGGAGAATTAGAAAGGAGAATTATCTGGCAGAATTGAAAAACGCTGATCCGGATATAGTGCTGGTATCTCTTGCGGATAAACTCCACAACGCACGATCGTTAGTGCAGGTTTATAAGGATATTGGTGATCAAGTTTGGGAAAGGTTTAATGGGGGAAAAGAAGGTACGCTATGGTATTACCGCTCACTGGTAGAAATTTTTCAGAAAAGGTCCGATTCTCAAATGGTTGATGAACTGACCAATCTCTTTTCAGAAATCGAATTGCTGTCCAGTGTGCCAAATTGAGGAAAGCTCAATAGAATACTGGATTAATAAGGGTACCAGTACTCCTTCAAATTTCCTTCTATATCCCAGTGTACGTGTTTTACCTGACAGAATTCATCATATCCTTCCTGACCCAATTCTCTACCAATTCCACTCATCTTCATGCCTCCAAACGGGCCAGCGAAATTATCCGTTAGCGGGTCATTAATCCAGATGCTTCCTGCCTGAACTTCTTCGTAGAAACGTTTCACGAGTTTTGCGTCATGAGTCATTAATGAAGCGCCAAGACCGAATTGGTTATCATTTGCCAACTCTATCGCTTCATCAAAATTTTTATATGGCATGATCGGAATGACAGGACCAAATGTCTCATCACGCATTAAGCTCATAGAATGGTCTACATTTATCATCACGGTTGGCTCATAGAAAAATCCGCTTTTAAGGTTCTCGGGAATTTTTCCTCCGGTGAGGACTGTCGCTCCAGACGAGACTGCTTGCTTGATTTGCATATCGACCTTACTACGAAATTTATCGTGAATCATAGGACCGATATCCGTCCCTTCATCGAGTCCATTTCCCAACCGCAATTTCGAAACAAAATCTGTCAATTCCTCAAGAAAATTCTTGAATATTCTATTATCAACGTAAACCCTCTCAGTACTTGTGCATACCTGACCTGTGTTTATTAATGATGCATATGCCAGACCGCTTACTGCTGTTGAAATATCTACATCCGGCGCAATCACCATTGGATCTTTTCCACCCAGTTCAAGATGCAGCTTTTTCATTTTTGGAGCAGCCAGACTGGCGATGTGCTGGCCTACTTCCAGTGAACCGGTTACAGCAATCATGGAAACATCCGGATGTATCACCAGCGGTTCACCTACTTCGGGACCGAATCCTGTAACGATGTTTATAACACCTGGAGGGAAAGGTTCAAAAGCGATCTGGGCGATTCTTAATGTGGTCAGCGGGGTTAGATTTGAGGGTTTGATTACTACGGTGTTTCCTGCAGCTAGAGCCGGGGCGATCTTCCAGACAAGGAGTAACATGGGGTAGTTCCAAGGGATAATACAAGCTACAACTCCCCACGGTTCCTTTAAGACAAAATTGAATTGTGAAGGATCTCCGGGTGGGATCACCTCCCCCCTGGAGTGTCGTCCAATCTCCGCATAATAATCGAAGGTTTCTTCGGTCCACCACAGCTCCTCATCATTTTCAGGGATGGGTTTTCCCTCCTCCATTGTGAGTAATTTAACTAATTCGTCATGATGTTCACGGATTTTTGCGGCAACCGCATGAAGAATACTAGCTCTTTCTGAAGCAGGTGTTTTACGCCAATCCAAAAGGGCTGTTTTAGCCGCTTCGACAGCGGCTAATGAATCCTGTTCTGTACCGCGATAAACCTCATCAATCACTTCTTCGGATGCAGGATTAATAACAGAAAACGTTTGCTCAGAAAAACCTGAAGTATATTTTCCGTTTATAAACATGGGTTTTTGATCCTAAAAATAATATGAAGATAACTAAAATAATTTCACCCAGATAGAAGTTTATTTTGAATATACAAGCACTAGTTAACAATTCAACTTCTATCAGGGTAGATAAAGGATAATCAATCC
>JBJYWI010000288.1:2015-9159 GCA_046259385.1 Anaerolineales bacterium | reverse complement strand
AATGGGAACCATTTAATGAAGCCAGGGTCAATCTTACGTTACTTGGTTTATGCATATTTATCGCCATATTTACAATCGGATTGACTTTGGTCGGAAAGAAATTTGACCGGTATTTCCTCCCTGTTTATATGCCGCTCACGATCTTATCCACAATTGGTTGGGTATCTCTTACAAACTGGCTCCAAAAGAAATTCCCGGAATGGCTACCAAATTACAGGAAATATTTTATTCTAGCCGTCATTATAATTTTCCAGCTTGCAGGTGTTTTTCAGACTTACCCCTATTACTTTACCTACTACAATCCCATCGTGGGAGGCAGCAAAAAAGCTCCTGATATTATGTTGATAGGCTGGGGAGAAGGACTGGATCAAGCTGCAAGATATCTAAACGAAAAAGAGAATGCTGAAGAATTGAAAGCGATCTCCTGGTATGCACGCGGCCCGTTCTCTTATTTCTTTAATGGCGAATCGCGAGATTTACATCCCGCCACTTCGCCAGATAACAAATATTGGAATTTATTTTTATCATCAGACTATGCTGTAATATATGTTCATCAGTGGCAGCGAGGATTTCCAAAACCGGTTGTCGAATATATAGAAAATCTCACTCCAGAACATTCGATTTGGATCGATGGAATTGAATATGTCCGGATTTTCAGAATTCGCTAAACTTAAACAATAATCACTCTTTTTTGTTTACCATATCCTTTCAGGTTGTTGCCGAAGTTTTTTTGTTGGGTTATCATCATTCCAGGGCAAATAACCCCCATTGATTTTCTATCAGTTCGGAAAATTAGAGCTGTTTGTAGACATCATTCTAATTAGTCACCCTAAATAATTAATTCGCCTCACTTTATCGGAACATATGCGATGGAAGCGCAAAGAAATAAAATTCTCTGGATCCAAGGGGTGATTCTGTTTCTTGTTTCAATCCTCATATCAGGTTACAGCATATATTCCGGAAATCAAGCTGTCCAGATACCCCTCATCCAATCACTGAAAAACCCTAATCTCTTTCCGAACGATCCTTTCGTATCTGCTTTGCAGTATTATCCTTCCCCAATTTGGGGCTTAATCTCAGTACTTTCAACTTTCATTAACCTGGAGACTTTGCTCCTTTTGCTTTTCCTGTTTACCCGGGCATTAGCGATCTTTGCTTCAGCTAATTTAGCCATATCTTTGAATCCGGATTCATGGTTAGCACCAGCGGGTGCAATGGCATTTATCGCTTTAATCCCGTCCCCATTACTTGGTCACGGAACCTTACTTATTAATTATTTCGAACACACAAGCTTATCGATAGCATTTTTATTGATAGCGGTATCAGCTTTTTATTCAAAAAAAAGGCTTACTTGGATGGTATTCCTCACGCTTGGCTTTTATACGAATATCATGTATGGCACTTTCGCCAGCATTTACTTCGCAGCCGCTTTTTTGATTGACGCAAACTATAGAAGAAATTGGAAAAATTGGATAATCCCATTCTTATTGTTTATGGTCTTGATCTCCCCATTAATATTTTCAACTCTAATATCAATTGAAACTCAGGGATTTGATAGAGAATTATGGATCACAGTAAGCAAAATTCGCCACCCGTATCATCTTTTTCCCTTGACCTGGGAGCCTTATCGGTTCAATCTATTCCTTGCCCTAATTTTCTTAGCAGGTTTGACTTTGTACCTCATAAGAGAAAAAAACAGCATACTTTTTAAACATTATTTAGCCTGGACTATAGTTGCGATCATTTTCCTCTTAACCGCCTTATCAGCAGCGTATCTGTTCAGGAATCCTGCAATGCTTTCAACCCAGCCGGCTCGCGGGACAGACCTGTGGTTTGTATTTTCTGCCATTGCAGTAATAACAGCTTTATCATTTCTTGTGGAAAGCGATGGAAACGACAAGCGGATGTACAGTTTATTCTACTTTTTCAGCGTGTTCTGGACCTGGTATTTTAAAAGCCCTACGCTGATCGAAGTGATTTTCATCGTAGTCACAATCTTAATAATCTGGAACCCTGCTTGGATAACAATTTTTAGAAAGGGGGATTCACAGCGATTATCAAACCTTGTGGTGTTGATTGTCTTTGTTTTAGGGTGGATAACTTTCTCAATAAGATTTTATTCGGATAGAGTAATAAGTCTGGTTGATCAGCCAAGCTCCCAAATCCAGGAGATTGCAAGTTGGGCACAGCAGAACACTTCAATCGAGGATATGTTCTTGATCGATCCAAACTGGAGTGAATTTAGAGCACTATCACAGCGGTCGGTATTTGTAACTTGGAAAGACGGGACCGCAATACTCTGGAAAGGCAATTTTGTCAATGAATGGGTTTCGAGAATAGAATTATTTGGTTTTGATTTTTTCAAAACTGATGAGGTTGGGACACCCGACGGATTGAGATACTTATCCAAGCTGTACAATAATCTGGACGATAGACAGGTATTAAAACTTGCCCGAAAATATCCTATACATTACTGGGTTGTGCAGGGCAACCATCCATCTGAATTCCCGGTTGTTTACCAGACACAAGCATATAAGATATTGAATTTAATCCCTGAAGGTGATAATGGCAGTTGAGGCAAAACCAGTGCCCACTTCTAAATCTGGGTTTAAAGTGAGCAGGAATTACCTAGTTTGGTTTTATGGAATTATCCTGTTCTTGACGTCCTTGTTGATAACTGGTTATCGAATTTATTACGGAAACCAGGCGATAACAATACCACTGATCCTTTCCGTAAACGACCCTACACTATTTCCCAACGACCCTTTTGTTTCAACGTTGGTGAACTACGCTGCTCCAATCTGGCGGTTGCTTGCTATACCGGCAAAATCCATATCGATAGAAATCATTTTTTTATTCTTCTTCTTATTCGCTCGCGCACTGATGATCTTCGCATCCGGTTACCTGGCGAATACGATCAGCCCCAGGAATATTCTCGCAGTAGTAGGGGTGATGGCATTCTTCGCAACCTGGCCTATATCCGTGATTGGACACGGCACAATTCTCTCCACATACTTTGAACAAACAAGTCTCTCATTGGGATTCTTTTTATTGGCCGCTGCCGCTTTTTATTCTAAGCGTAAGTATTTATGGGCAGTTTGGATGGCGATCGGATTCTCCTTAAACAGTATGTATGGAACTTATGCCAGCACTTACTTTGCAGCAGTTTTTTTGCTGGACCCGGAATACAGGAAATCCTGGAGACTATGGTTAGTTCCATTCGCGCTATTGGGACTGCTGATCCTTCCAGTCGTCCTGTTAACCCTGTCAGCGTTTCGAATTGATACAGTTGCACGTGAATTATGGCTTCTCGCCAGCAAAGCGCGTTTTACAATGCACCTGTATCCACACACCTGGCACCCAGCCGAAATCTACATTTTCTTTGGGTATGTAATTTTTACCTCTGTCGTCTTCTATCTGCTCAGAAAAGAGAACAAAAAACTCTTTATCTATGGGTTAATATGGCTTCTGGTTCTACTGGGCTGGGTAGCATACACATATCTTGCCGCATACTGGGCAGAATCTCCCTCAATGCTGGTTATGCACCCTGCTCGGGCTACAGATATATGGTTTATTCTGGTCGGCACGTCTGTTATCACACTTTGCGCTCAAAAAATTTCTAACGTCAAAGCCAACAAACCCGCGTATATAGTGCTGTTCTTTATCTGCATCACCTGGCAAAAAGCGATCGATGATTTCTTAATCATTGTCAGTTTTTGGGTTATCATCGCCATCCTTGCCTACTGGCATCCAACATGGAAGCACATATTGAAATCTGGGAGCGAGGCGCGCTTATCCGCCGTAGTCGTTCTGGTTGCGGTCTTATTTGGCATATTTGTTTTTTCACAGGAACCACACTCTTTTAAATTTGCCAATCTTGTCAGATATCCAGACGAGGAGATTATAGAAATATCGAAATGGGCTAAAGAAAATACCGAAAAAGGTGACCTCTTCCTGGTTGATCCAAACTGGAGCGATTTTCGAAGCCTCGCAATGAGACCGGTGTACGTAACATACAAGGATGGGGCTGCAATCCTCTGGGAGCGCAGTTATGTCGAACAATGGGTACCGCGCATGGAATCTGTGGGCTATGATTTTTATAATCCCGAAGCAGTGGGAATTAGTACCCACCCTTATATGAAATTTGTTCTAAGTTACTTTTATGATGAACTGGATGACCAAAAAGTGAGAGAACTTGCCCGGTTATACCCCCTGCGATACTGGGTGACCGCAACTGATCATGTCTCAGATTTTCCTATTGCATACCGCACATCGGAATTTAAAGTCCTGGATATCCAATCTCTAATCGATTGATACCCTCCACTCCTGCTCGCCAGCCAGAATGATCCATTCAGCCGGGATGGATTTATACTAGATCAGGACGCTTAACCCCGGTCAGGTTTTCATATATTGTCAGATGACGATCGATTGCCTTATTTAATTCAAAGGTATCCTGAATATATGTTCGCCCCCCCAAACCTTTTTGCTTCCAGCGGTTATTTTCCAGCAGGGCAGCCAGACCTTCCTCAAAATTATCATCCTCGGCGTAATAACCAAAATTTGATGCAATCCCGTCCGGGTCTACCGAACTCAGAATTGCACAACCATGAGCTGCGGCTTCGATGAACGAATTGGGCAAAGCTTCCCTTGCGGCGGTATTTACAAAAACCCAACTGTCTTGTAGGATCTTCGAATGCCTAGCACTGTTAAACTGGTCTATAAAACCAACTAGATTCAAGTTGGGAAGGCTCCCATATCTCTCTCGTAATTCCTTTTCATATTTTTGATCGCGGCTCTTTCCAACTGCAAGGAAATTCACATTGGGAAACTTTTTCGCCAATTCGAAAAAGAGTTCCGGGCGTTTACGCCTGTCCCAGCGGTTCATGTAGCAAACTGTAGGTTTGTCCGACTTTTGAACGGTTGCAGGTACGCCAACCGGCGTGGGCAAAAAAACCGGGTCTTCCTGAAGATCGTATTTCTCTTTGACCTTTGGAATTAAATATCGACCTATCGTAAACCAACCATCCGCATTGCGCACTGTATTATCTACAAGCCAGTTGTCCTCATAAATCCAATTGGCCAGCACCTGTAAATAATTTAAAGACGGCAGTTTCAATTCAATACCCCAATCCTTTGGGGTGCGCGGATCCCGAAATGTCATTATGTGTTTTTTATCAGGATTTTCTCTCATTGCCAAGTAGGTACCTGTTGATGGTTCCTGTGAATGAAAGACATCTGCTGTCGTTTCTCTGAATAAACGAGAGGCAGTTCTGAAATCCGGAAATCTAAAACTCAACACCCGGATGCCATCCAATTCCTCGACCGGTTTCTGCTCCTCCCGTCTCGGTACAATTGCGGTAACCTGAACGCCTCTTTTTACAAGCTCACCTCCAATCAGGCGCGTCGCCCGACCAAAGCCTCCATATTTTCCCCATGCGAATATTTCAACAGAGATTAAACATACATGCATTTACATTCTCCAAAAATCCCGGAAATAACATACATGGCAGACTGCGTTCCAAATGAGATTATAACGGAGTTTGACCCGCAATAAGGCGATAGCGTAGAAGATGGTTAATTCCACCTGCTACCACATCCAGTGAACCTGTTCTATTAATCACCCAATTCAGCTACTCCTGCGTTTTCATAATAAATTTTCTACGGCGAAAATTAAACGATATAATCAATCGATATTTTGTTGAAATCAATCCAGGGAAGATTTTCCAGCATGAATACTGAAGGAAACCTGCAACAAGCAACCAGAACTCCTAAATCATCTATTGATTTGATAAAGTCCAAGAACTGTATCGCAGATGCAATCTCATTTCTGGCTGTTTTAATATTCCTGGTCCAAATCTGGATTTATGCCAGTAATAGAAAATCTTCTCTCGATGAAGGTGCTTACCTGTACAAAGGGTTTCTTTTTGTATCAGGTCAGTACAGGATTTATCAGGAATATGGTCCCTGGAGCAACCACATGCCGTTCTCATTCCTTATTCCAGGGATAATCCAGTACATTTTTGGTCCCGGATTGGGGCCGGGGAGATATTTTTCAATTGTACTAGCGTTGCTAGGCTTGCTGGGATTATGGATAATCGCAAGTCGAATAGGCAATAAATGGTGGGCTGCTGCGGCTTTACTCGCGGTTTCATTAAATCCGGCAATCATAAAAATATACAGTGTAGCAGTTCCACAGGTCCTGGTTATGTGCATGCTTATCTGGATATTCGTCCTCACGTTGGGAAAAAATCGACCAACCTGGCAAATCGTGCTCGGCACTTTACTGGCAGCATTACTCCTGCTGACCCGTTTGAATATGTTCCTGGTTCTGCCTTACATCTTAATTTACATTTTCTGGCAGCATGGAAAGAAAACCGGGAGCCTCTGCTTGATACTTGGGGCTGCTGTAGTAATAGCGGTTCATACAATCTACTGGCCAGGTATCATGACAATGTGGGCAAGGCAGTTACCTCAAGAAATCAGCCCTTTTTTGGATTCCTGGCGGTACGCCGGTGAGGTAGTCAACATCTGGAATCCCGACGTTTCAATGTTCAACCGCATTTTGAGCTTCCTGATTAGTTTGCGAATCCATTTTATCCCTCTGGTCGGAGTCCTGATCAGCATATTGATGTGGCCAAAAAAATCGGAGTGGAAGGATATGGAGGCTTTCCGAATATCCGTCATCCTGCTTGTTTTGTTTCTCAGCCTCTGGGGTATCCACCTCTGGTCAGCATTGGGACAGAATTACTGCGTATTCTGCCTGGACGGATATCTGGCGTATTTCTCATTGATCGGTCTGCTGCTGGTTATTTCTTCTTTTTCAAGCTGGAGAAAACAATTTCCTATCTGGATCCAAGTGATTTTGGCTATTTTGATCATATTATTATTTACAGGAGTAGGACTGGGTTCCTTTGAAAATACAGGTGAGCTTCTGTTGAACATCCAGATATCCAGAGCAGTCATAGCATTTCCGGAGTATTCCCCAGGGTCTGTAACACTGGACAAGGTATTAATAAATAAATTCTCTTTCGATTACCCGATCCTGCGACGGATAGTGCCAACCTTTTTTGGAATGCTAATCGGGATTCTGATTCTCATTACCTCGATCTTTATCTGGCTAATTCTCTCCAGAAGGAGAAAAGAC
>JBJYWI010000288.1:0-1915 GCA_046259385.1 Anaerolineales bacterium | reverse complement strand
TGAGAAAAGGATTATGGAATAAAGAATTGGCATTGCAGTGGATAGACGAAGCTGATTTTGTTCTGATTGAGGATCGCTCATATTCAGGGTGGCACAAAGAAGCTATCCTCTCAGGAAATTTCGATGAACTGAATCCAACCCCACTTCAGGTTACATGCCAACCAGATTCATGGATCCATGTATTTCGGAACAACAATTGAAGAATACAGGATCAACCAGTCAATATCCCCTTCATACTTAATATATAATTCCACTCATAAATGAAAAAAATAGCAAAAATTGGATTTATCCTGATTGCTGCTGCCGTAACAGCCCTGGTTATAAAAGATTTTTATGATCAGGCGCCAATTATGGATTTGGAATCAGGCAGAATATCTCTGAAATGGGCTGTTGCACTGACGGTATTGTTGATAAGCAGTATATTACTGTACGCTTTCCTCTATCTCTCTATCTGGCATAAAGAAACTGTAATATCCATCCATAATTTTATTGTAGAAATTCGCCTTCGCATTAGCCCTTTGCGATGGTTAATCGCCTTTTCGGCTGTCATAGTTCCGATTTACATCCTGATTTACACCTTTTACGGAAATATATTCTCAGGGGCATTCATTCGCTTTACCATATTGCTAATCACTGTCCTTTTCTTTTCCATCTCAATTACCTCGGATAAAAATAGACTCGTATCGTGGACGAACGTCTTTTTCAGCATTTTATTTATCGGCTTTACCTTCGCAGTTGCAGACTACCTGAAAATTGTGACAAATTATCCTTTCTCGCTGACCTGGTCCGAAGGAAACCGTCTCTATGATTATTCGATTTTTTTTGGAAAGAACAGGTACCTTGTCTTGGATAATATAGAAATTCCCTATTCTCAACCTGGAAGGAATATTCTCTGGGGAATCCTTTTTTTGATCCCTGACTCTCCAATCTGGCTGCACAGATTATGGGACAGAGTTTTGTGGATACTGCCGCATATTATTCTGGGTGTTCTGCTTGCTCGCTGGGGGAAATATCCCCGGATAAAATTCTGGATAATTGTATTATGGGTATTTCTGTTTATGCTTCAGGGACCCGTATACACTCCATTAATTCTTTGTGCGATCCTAGTCGTCCTTTTTGTCCGTCCTGGTTCCTGGATCCTGTCACTTATCGGTGTTGTACTGGCCAGTTATTATGCAGCTTCCAGCCGCTATACATGGGCGCCAGCGCCTGCTATTTGGACAGCTATGATCCTTCTATCAGAAGTTCAGATAAAGGAGGAAGATGGCTGGAAATCGATTTTGAAAAGAATTATCCCAATTGGTCTTGTATGCCTCGCTGGACTTGCTGCGGCAGTCGCAGCGTATCCTGCTCTCATTATCCCCCAGGAATTTACTTCAGATTACCCGTTTTCCCAATCATTACTATGGTTCAGACTACTCCCAAATGCCACTTACGAACAGGGGATCGTCCTGGGAATTATCTCCAAAACACTCCCTTTGATGGCGTTGTTGATGTGGATGGCGATTCAAAATAAGTGGAGATTAAACTGGTTGCAAAAATTATCATATCTTGGTCTCACCTCTGCATTCTTCCTGGTCGGGCTTGTAATCAGTGTGAAAATTGGCGGTGGCAATAATCTTCACAATCTAGACATGTATCTAGTCACCCTTGTAATACTTGCAGGGTTGATGCTTAAAAGTGTAAGAAATATTAAAGTATCCTCTTTACCCGAATGGATACGGGGATTACTTTTACTGGTAATATTTCTACCTACTTGGAATATTTATACAATCGGCAGTCCTGTGTCTATGCCGAAAAAAGAAATTGTTACTGAAGCACTGGAAAAGACAAAAACGCTGGTCGAACAAGTTAAAAACTCTGGAGACATCCTCTTTCTCGATCAACGTCAATTGCTTACATTTGGGGAAATCAA
>JBJYWI010000287.1:0-3304 GCA_046259385.1 Anaerolineales bacterium | reverse complement strand
ATGGCAGCCGACGAAGCCGGTCACGCCCGCGAGCTGCGCCGGATACTCAAAGGGCTTTAAGCAACTATTCAACTCACAAAATCTCCGGGACTGGAAGGTCAGCGGAGATTTTTAATTTAACGGACAACCACTGAGGTGCGCGGCCCATTGATATTAGCGACCACCAGCTGCTCCCCTTTCTGCATTCCTCCTTTGTAGTTCAGCTCATCCGCAAATACCTCCCAGCCGCTCAAGATAAACGCTACGCTCCCGTCAGCGGGCAGCCATTCCCCGTTGTACTTGCGGGCGATATGGACGTGAGTGCCGGTATTTACACCCCGCTCGCAGGAGGGGTGACCCAATCGGTCATCGAGCCTGACCTGTTTCGCCTCCCGGGCGAGCCCCTCCTCTGCCAGGTGCAGGTAAAGGATATTCCACCCGCTGCCTTCAAAGCGGTCGCCGTCTAGGTCGATTACCACCACATTGTGCGCGGAACGCACCAGGAAGCCGTCCGCTGAGGCGGTTACCCAGGCTCTGGAAACCTTGCAAGCTTTTTCCCCGGTCACCGGGGCGAAGTCCAGAGCGCCGCGCGGGCTGCCGGCGTTCCAGGAATAGTGTGGTCCGCCGGTCAGGCTCCAGCGTTCCCCGGGTTGGAAGGGCAGTTCCAGATCGGGCTGGCTTAGATCAGCATCCAGCAGGGGTTCAACAGCTGCAGCCCTTTCCCACACGCCCGGGAACATGTTATGGTAAAGCTCAAGAAAGCCTTCCGGACCGTATAAATTGTTTGCCCAGCGCCCCTCGTCGTAGAACAGCGAGAACAGGTACTGGACCCCGTATGTGCCGGCGTTTAACTGCGGGTTGAGGCGCCTCCGCTCCTGGCCCTTGAATTTTAATTCCTTTACTATCCCGGCTCTGCCTTCGTAGTAGCCTTTGTTTAGCTGGGTCGCGCTCATCACAAGTTCAAAGTAAAGGCCTTTTTTACCTGAGACCCGCAGTCCGATCGGGTACAGTTTATCGATCGGTTCGGGCGGATCACCAAGCACCCACCCGGAGCGGTGCTCAAGAAAAGCCAGCAGGGTTTTCGGGTTTACGGATGACTCTGCTGATACCTTTTTTATGATTTCAGCGCCGGTCAGCCAGCGGTCGTAGACCTGCTCGCGGTGGCGGCTGAGGTAACCTCCGGAGGAATCGACATACTCCTGTATGGAGAAATCCGCCCCGGAGGGCGAGTAGACGACCTCGCTGTCCGGCAGCAGCGGCTTGAAGGGCAGCGTTTCCCCGTTGTATCTGGAAATGCTAAGAGCCTGGCCGGGCGCAAGCAGCCCATCGCTGTTTATTTTTTGGGGCGAGCTGATTTGCTCTAGAGGGACGCCGAACCGGGCGCTGACAAATTCGAGCGTATCGCCGGACTGGGTGTAATACAGGTATTCTCCGTCCGGGTCGTCTTCATCAGAGTTAAGGAAAAATTCCGTCTCCGGTTCATAGATGAGGGTTGGGGACGGGCTGGTTTGGGCAGCTTCCGGGGTGGGCAGGCTTTCCGAACCGGATGTACCGCTGGTAGAATTGTCTTCCGGTGGGGTGGAAATTCCTGGTTGGCCCCCTGGAAGCAAGGTCTCCTCAACTGGCTGGTTTGCAGCCGCAGTCAGCGTCGACGCCACGATCACCCCAAGCCTGATTCTGGCCTCCTGATCCAGGCGCGTTCCGGTGTACCCCGGAAGGCTGCAGGCGATTGAAACTAGGATCCAGATAAAAATGATGAATTGGAACGGTTTTACTCTCATATAAATCCAAAAAAAGTTTGTTTTGTATGTCTGGATTTTAACCCACCTTTAGCGGTTATTACCTTTGGCCTGACTTTACTGTCCGGATCTCTTTCCTGTGAGGTTGGGGAGGCAGGACTAAATTGGATTCCGTAAGAAATAAAGGCTGAAAAGCACAATTGTAAAGATTGTATAAATAGTCAGGACATTATTTACATAGCGCTTCTCTTTGGATGCTTCAGGGTGCATAAAAAGCGGGATGATAAACGGTGGGGGGAGGATCAGAAGTGTAAATATTGCAGCCTGGAAATATTCGTTCAATCCCATCCATCGCTGGACAAGGAACGTGCTTAATATCACTGCTAATGGCAGCAGCAGTACCAGCCTAAGACCAGTTACAGAAAGTGCTTCTCCAATATAGTCACGGTCAAGATTAATCCCAAACCCTACAATTATCAATATCAGTGGCACCGTAAGATTCCCAAGGTATTCCAAAGTGACTAACACGCCGCCGCTTACAGGCAGGCTGTACAGCAATTCTGAAACCCCAAGTAGATTTACCAGCACTCCGCTGAGGATGGCTATGATGACTGGGGATTTAAGAAACGAAGTCAGCAGAATCCGGCTGTTCTGGATGCCGTCCCTCTTCTTAATCAGTAAAGCCAGAAAAATAAACCAGATAAATAACTCGTGCCCCAGATCAACTATCGCGATGTGACCAATTTTATCAAGGCCGTAAGCGCTCCCGTAAAGGCTGATGCCCAGCATTCCGTATTCGAATCCCGTCATCAGGAAAGGGAAGTATTCATGGTCTGCACCAAAATGCGGCTCAAGCAGCTTGCCGAGCCCGTACAATATCACGCATAGGGAGAAGGTCAGGACTATAAAGAAGAGGAATTTAACTTCCAGTTCGATTTGCAGGAAGGAAAGAAATAGAACCGCAGGGAGTGCAAGGTTGACGATCAGCTTCCTTAAGTCGTCGATCCCTTTATCGCTGATGAATCGCTTGCGGCGGAGCAGGTAACCCAGGCTGATTAACAAAACGATTGGCAGGACGCGGTTGATAATCTCACTCATATTATGTTACAAATCCTGTGGATGCACCCAAGGGTTATTTTTTATTCTAACTGTTACCTTTTCT
Source organism: Anaerolineales bacterium (assembly GCA_046259385.1). Taxonomy (GTDB): domain Bacteria; phylum Chloroflexota; class Anaerolineae; order Anaerolineales; family UBA4823; genus CAVWDI01. Next base: position 424 of record JBJYWI010000287.1, on the reverse strand, counting down.
GATTTCCAGTAGAAAACAGAAAATTTTTTATTCCTATCTAATAACGGTTCTAAAGTAAGACTTAATTCGGCGGCATTTACCCATTTGTTTATGATTTCCTACAGTGTAGATCCTGAATGCGATGTTGAAATATTGAGTTTATTCTCTATGCTTTCCAGCACAACCTGCGCCATCATATTGATGTGATCTGGTAACACATTGAGAGCCGGGATGTAGCCGAATGATTCTCCGCCAGCGTTGAGGAAGATATGCCGCCCTTCAATGTCCAATTCATAAAGCGTCTCCAGGCAGTCAGCTGAAAAACCGGGCGCGATCACATGGACATTCTTCACTCCGCTTTCAGCCCATAACTGAAGTGTCTGGTCCGTGTAGGGTTGGGTCCATCTTTCCGGACCAAAGCGGGACTGGTAGGAAAGCCCCCATT
>JBJYWI010000286.1:0-6779 GCA_046259385.1 Anaerolineales bacterium | reverse complement strand
AATTATATTAAAAATCGTTCTTGATGTGCTTTATTTCCCCTGATTCTAGGGAAGAGCGCGGTTCGGAACATGTCCGCTAGGGGTCACCAACAAAGCAGGATTTGTACGTCCTCAGATTTTTTCTATATTCATCTATGTATTCATGAATTGTTTCCATCCGATTTTCTTTTGATGTTCTTATAAAGTCAAATTTGAATTGGTAATAGTCCTTTTACGAATTGTTTTCTAGATCAAATTACATCCATAATAGAATTCATTGAAACAAATTCCCGAAATCCAGCAGTCAAAAACCTTACATACTTGTGAGATTCCGATTACAAATAAGCATCATCGGATTATTTTAATTAAAATCGATCGATCAATTTGATATTAATATTGGTCGACGGGATCATTGCGTGTATCATAAAGGTCTAATCTTAAAATAAAAGGTGGTGATCATGAAAAAAGTTTGCGTCGTTGGCGCATCCGGAAAGCTTGGGCAGTACATGGTTCAACATGCCCTGGACCGGGGTTATGAGATCGCCGGTGTCTGCCGGGAGAGCAGCGTGCCTAAACTCGATAAATTCAAGGGTCAAATCGAGATAATAATGGGAAATACAAATGACCGGGAGGTGATCCGAAAGGCAGTTGCGGGATGCGATGGGGTGTTGACTGTGCTGGTGCCCTGGGGTATGGAAAATTATTCATCCGGGACTGCCCAGGCAGTGCTTGACCATGCGCCGGAAGGAGCCCGGTTGATATTTTCGTGCGGGTGGCATATAACCATGGACGGCCAGGATGTGTACCCGTTTTCGTTAAAATTCCAGGTGAAAGTAGGCACAATATTGGGGAAGTTGTTTCGCGTGGTGGACATCAACGACCAGGTGGAAGCCTGCCGGCGGATTTTCGCCAGTGATACCTTATGGACAGTGGTGCGCGGCAGTGACCTGGAAGAAGGCGAGAGTCAGGGCATGCCGGTATGGAGCCGGCATGTCGGCGACCCGGTGCTGAAAAGCAACCTGACCCGGCGGACTGACTTCGCCCTTTTTATGGTGGCGGCGCTCGAAAAAAACGAGCTCATCCACGAGGCGCCTGCGATTGTCGGCTGCCAAACTCCCTCTGCACTCGCCTTTGCCCAAAATGACTGAAATACGACTTTGAATTTCTTTACGAATTAATAACAATCTTGTGATCCGGGTGGTTGATGTGACATTAGTTCATAGCGAAGGTGACTTAGCAGGAGAGACTCCGCCAAGAATTCACTGTGTACTAGTTGAGCGAAACTGGAACCAAGCTGAAGTCCGGCGCGTTTAATGTACATGGGTCATCCATATCCGCCATACACGCAATCATTTTTTAAAATTGGTTTAGGTTTTGAAATATTTTTCTTGATTTATTTGCCCTTATAATATATTAGACACTCGCATTTTTAGGAGAACGATAAATGATAAAAGATAAGAGTTCCTGGGCTGTCGGAGGGGGTCTGCTGCTTGGTTTAGGTGCAGGATTCTTTTTCCTGCCGGAATCCGCCCTGGCTTTCGTCGGGAGTATGCTGGCAGGATTGGGTCTTGGCCTCCTGGTTGCGGCGATCATTTCAAGGAGCGGGTAAATGAATTAAATGGGGTATACAAACCAGTTTTTAAGAAATCAGGATGTGTCAATCGGAATCGATATCAGCAATTAGCCCCTCCGTCCACATCCTGAATTAAAGTGTAAATGGACTGTATACTGTATGCAAACCAGAACTGAAGTGGAGAAGCTCAGATCAGGTAATTTGGATTGGATGTGGTTTGGGGAATTGGTTTATTAACGAGTTCCCTTAGTAGAATGGAGACTGGTTTGAAATAAGTGCGCGTGGCATATCAGTATCTGCAGAAATATCGTTTTGATAGAACAAATTGCCCCTATGGTTGAAATTTATTACATCTCTGAATGATGAGTAGGATTACCCAAGTAATTAAAAGAATTTTGGGCAAAACAAAAAATCGCAACCTGGCAGTAATCGAAGAGTTCAGAGCGAATAACGGGCAAGTAGGCGGTTTTTTTCGCGATAAATCCCTGCTCCTGCTGCATACCACCGGAGCGAAATCCGGAAACAAACATATTATTCCTCTCATTTACCTGCAAGATGGAGATCGGTTTGTGATCATCGCTTCCAAAGGCGGCGCACAGAGCAATCCAGATTGGTACTATAACTTAGTAACAAATCCAAAAGTGAAAGTGGAACTGGGCAAAGAAGAATTTGTTGCTAATGCCGTTGTTGTTCAAGAACCAGAGCGTTCCCTTTTATTTAACCGGATGACTGAAAGATATCCTTTTTATGCAGAATACCAAAGAAAAACGGATCGTATTATTCCAGTGATCATCTTATCCAGATAATTTCAGTGATTCCAGCAAATGAATACTAGCGCGCGATATCGCAGGTGAAAGAGGAGAATGGAAAATTTAATGTGATTTTCGAAGGGATTATAGCTAGTAGCTGGTCGTTTCAGTTTCAGGCATACTTTTGATGAAAATCAGGTTGATCCTTTTTGATTAATCCCGCAAAAATCTTGAGGTGAAGATTCGAATTTGCCGAATGAACAATTTTAAGTATTTGGGCAGGATTTTTGTTGTCTACTCCCATTTCCTTGAATAAGTATCATATAGAATTTATTCTGGATTATATGGTTGATAAACTTCCGGGGGTAAATTCTTTACATTAAAAATACGCGCAAATTCAATCCCATCAATCCAAATAGTGTGTTCGGGCTCGACATTCTCAAGATGGTTTAGAAGGCCGAGCGGCATATTTCGCATCCATTGACTCGAATAAATGACCAGGTAATCCATATCCTTCAATATCGATATCTGGTCCTCGCTCCAAATGTAGGAGAAAAGAGGTTGCGTTTTTCCTTTAAAAAAATATGAAAATGGGCCAATGCCGTACCAGGACATTACCTGGAGCGATTCTGCATCTGGTTTCTGGTTTAAATATCGGGCAGCCTGATCCAATCCCTCACCCGAACCAGCGAACTGAATTTCTCCTGACTCACTCCAAACACGCCTGAGAAAGTTGAAATAGGTCGAATAATAAGGGTAGGTTCTTATAGACAGCACAGTTTGTAATATGACTATTATCAAAAGCAGCACTGTGCTGATATTCTTCTTGCCAAAAAATTTTGATTGGCTGGTGAAATGATTAACAATAGAAAACAACCCCAGACCTGCGACAAAATCTAACACTGGGAAAACCGATAGATAATACTTGGGGGAAGATTTACTAGCCAAAGTTACGAAGATAGTGTAAATCAACCAGAATAAAAATAAATAAAGGACAACCCGGTGGACAGCTCTTTTTTCAAATATGCTTAATTTGAATAAGTATCCAAAAGCAGCCGCAGCCAAACCAATCAAAATCAAGGGTGTTGCCCGACCGAGGTAACCCTTTATATATCTTAGATAAAACTGGGACGATTGTGATAGAAAAATTAACTGGTTGTTATTTCTGAAAAGCGATCCAATTATTTCAATTGGATTGTTTTCGCTTTCGGTTGGTAACAGTATCCCTTCCACACGTTGGGTTGGTATGATATTACCAACCAGGAGCGGTGAGACTGTCAATTTCGATAATGTGCCAAAGGGATTTTCCCAAGCTGCCGGAAATAGAATTAAAACAGCCACAATAAAAACAATTACCCAGGTAAAAAGCGGTTTTAGGACTCGCTTTATGATCAATGAGAATGAGTTGGAATTTGTGCTTAATAAAAAATTTTTTTCGCTGAAATAATTTATAAAGCTCAATGTTATTATCACTGGAAGGATTATCAAGCCATTAAGTTTTTCTAACCAAGCCAGGCTGGCGGATACTGCTGATATTCCAAGATAAACTCTTTTCCCTCTGTTCTGTAAATATGCCAAAAATGACAGCAGTGAGAGAAACAGGAAACTGCTTGTAAGTCCATCAAGGTGGGCAAGTCGGGTGACTGCAATGTGGAACGGGTCAAAGGCTATCAGCAAGAATGAGAAAATCGCCGGTTTTGTACCCACAAGCAGGCGGGCGAAATAAAATGAAATCAGTAATATAAAGGTATTGACAATAACAGTTGACATCCGGCTTTTAATAAGTATGTTATGTGGATCGACTCCCACTGATGTGATAAATTCTTCAAACTGGGCATATTTATCGCTGTCAAAATAACCCTGACCAAAACCACGGTATTGAGGGAATTCAATCAGGTACACCACACTTTCAATCCACATTGTGATAACGCCTGGATGTTCGGCGATGTATGTTTCTTCAAAATCCCTTTGCCCGAGGGCATAGTAAAAATTTGCCGATCGGACCAACCAAGGGACTTCATCGGTTGTTACAAATTGATCGAGTCCAAACATTCGAGGCAATAGAAAAGCCAGCGCGAGGAGAAGGAATACCAGAGATATGCCTGAAACACCCCGAGTAAAAGGGGTATTTTTAAAATCAATCTTATTCAAAAGCTTTAATTTCCATCGAAATATAAAAAATTATTGATTTTTCCAACCTGTTGTTCCGCGAATTATACATCTAAAGTATTTAGTCCTATTTTTTAAAAAGGGGTGGAATAACCGTCAGATCCAGGAGAAATGTGGCTTGATCAGATTGGGTGAATTGAAGTGGATGTCGTATCGCAGTAGGAATATATATGTAGAGTTAACGTGTCTCAACATTAAGAGAATTGTTCAGGTTTTCAACTAGTGACATTTGAAAAAAGGGTGTGGAATTCGCCAGATAATTCACCGGTCTTTCGCTGCAAATAAATTTCGCAATTGTAAACGCTGTAAACTCAGACCAGCAGTCGTCTATATCACAGAAATTCTATTACCGCTGAATTCATGCAGTTGTGAATTTTCCAGCTCCGAAATTATCATCAAAGTCATTCACAAATTGTAATAAGTACCCGTTTTGAAATTATCATAACTTTAACCATCCAGTTAATTTCTTATTCGCTTCCACCCATGCGGCTTTTAACTTATAAAATTTGTCAACTGGTAAGATGTAATCCTCCAGGAACTCCAATGTAGCCTGTCTGCCAGATTCAGTTAGTTGCCTATATTTTTCATTTTCAGGGTTGGGAATGATCTCAAAATCAGTCGTTGAAATACAGCAATTGCTGATATTTATCGATCTTAATTGATTAACCAGACTGCCTTCCACTCCAATTTCCTGCCCTCTGGCATACATATCAAATAAATTCTCAAAAAAACCGAGAATATGGTTGATCGAACCATCTTCTTCAGGACATTCTGGTGGTGTAAACAATCTGCAACCGAGGGTCTCCCAGTTAATTCCGTGGCGGAAATGTTTAGAAAATCCGACATATCTTATATCGTCAAAAATATGTATGGGATAATTTGCCAAGACACCGCCATCAATGTAATAGTCTCCCTCTCCCAAATTTTTACCATCAAATAAAGGCGCTTCGAAAAAAATTGGCAGAGAACTTGAAAGCAGTATTGCATCTGCAACCGCGACATCGGGGGTCGTTTCATATGAAAATATTGTTTCGCGCTTGGTGGAGAGATTTGCAGCGACAATATACAAGTCACGGCATTCCTGTTCCTTTAAATCCGAAAATGATGCATTTTGCTTCCCATTGGTTAATAAACCAATTGTTTGCTTGATCCAGTTATGGAAAGGGGTATATGACCTCATTCCGTAATGATTTATAAACCTGCGCAGAGTATCCAACCCGCCTAAAAACCGATCGAATCCAGATGTTTTTCGATCGGAGATTTGATCCCCGTCAATATTTTTCGCCTCAATTCTGGATGCCGCAATTTTTGAAAAATCAAGCGTTTTCATCAGGGCAATCGTTTCCCTGGCACTTAATCTAAAACTCAGTAACCCAGCAATTAACGCTCCAGCGGAAGTGCCGGCAACCCTTTCAATTTGGGGCAGGATATCCATTTCTTCCATTATTTCGATGACTCCATGATAGGCGAATGCTTTAACCCCACCGCCCTTGAAGACAAGATTTTTAAATGGATATTTCGTACCCATATCAAACTATAATTATTTCTAATAAATGATTTTTATAATAGAAAAATTAAAGCCCATTGCTTCCGTAATAAGAAATGCAATTATTCCAATTCTGCTATTGCTTAAACTCAATACAGGAAATTTGATTATAATTTTGTCTATACTCTGCATAACGAAAGGATATTGAATGGAAAGACCACGTGTTGTAATCACCGGGATGGGGACGGTTAATTGTTTAGGAAACTCGGTTGATGAGTTTTGGAATCGGTTGGTTAAGGGTAGGTCAGGCATCGGTCCTATTACACAATTTGATCCTGGTGATTTACCCTGCAAGATTGCTGGTGAGGTGAAAAATTTTAATCCGGAGGATTATCTGGACTATAAAACAGTCCGGCGCATTCCCCGCTCGACCTTACTGGGAGTAGCCGCAGCCCAGCAGGCAGTCGATGATGCCGGTCTGCCGCGGATTATGCCGGAACCTGAACGGGCAGGAGTGATGATCGGCACCGGCGTCGCTGGAGTTAAGAACATTGTTGATGGTAATGAAATTCTGAGAAAGAGAGGATATAAGCGGTTGAATCCTTTCCAGGTTCCAAGCGGTATCCCAAATGTCCCGGCTTTTCAGATCGCTAAAGAATTTCAATGCCTTGGACCGAATAACACTACCACTACCGCATGCGCGGCAGGGACTCAGGCGGTTGGAGAAGGTGCGGAGATGATTAGGAGGGGAGCAGCAGATATTGTAATCGCTGGCGGGACGGAGGCGATTGAGCCAACCATGATATATGGCGGAGATACCCCG
>JBJYWI010000285.1:0-1970 GCA_046259385.1 Anaerolineales bacterium | reverse complement strand
ACAATCTGACTTGTCGGTGTTACAAGCGGAGGAAACCCAAGATCCTCCCTGACTCTCGAAACTTCATCAAGTACTTCGGGCAGTTTGTCCAAAGCACCCTGCATCTCAAGCTGAGACCTGAAATTGGAAATCATGCCACCCGGGATCTGATGAATCAGAATGCCTGGGTCAATTATTGACATTGAAGATTTGCACTGTCTGCGTTTCGGAGCAAGTTCTTCAAAGTATTTTGCCACTCTTTCCAAAGCATCAATATCCAAACCAGCAGAGTAATTGGTTTCTGCAAAAATAGCAGCCATTGTTTCTACCGGAGGCTGTGATGAAAAGCCGGACATCGGAGATATTGCACAATCGATTGCTCCTGCACCTGCCCTTACCCCTTCAACATAAGTTGCGATAGCCATACCGCTTGAGGCATGACAATGGAGCTGGATTGGAATATCAAATTCAGCGACAAGCGCTTTTACAAGCCTTTCAGCCGAAATCGGAGACAGAATCCCGGCCATATCTTTAATACAAAGCGAATCTATACCAAGTTCAACCTGTTCACGCGCATACTGAACATATTTTTCAACAGTATGAACAGGAGAAATCGTATAACAGAGTGTACCCTGTGCATGCCCGCCATGATTTTTAACAGCTTTTAATGCTGCAGCCAGATTTCTGGAATCATTCAAGGCATCAAAAACCCGAAAGATATCCACTCCGTTTTCACAAGCGAGTGCAACAAACCGATCAACTACATCATCGGCATAATTGCGATAACCAACCAGATTCTGGCCGCGTAACAACATCTGCAGTGGAGTATTTTTGGCTTTGGATTTAATCAACCGGAGCCTTTCCCAGGGATTTTCCCTCAAGAACCGCAAACAGACATCAAATGTTGCACCGCCCCAGCACTCCAGCGAATAATAACCAACGTTATCGATAACATCTATGATCCTCAACATGTCATCGGTTCTCATTCTTGTGGCCCATAGCGACTGATGAGCATCACGGAGTGTTGTATCTGTAATCCTGAGCGGGATTTTATGTAATTGATCTTCAGTAGGATTTTTCTTTTTTTTCATATTGATAATCCTTATAAGGTTATCTGGTGAATTTTCCCATGGAACAATATTTTTCAAAACGTTTATTGATCAGTTTTGAAGTAGACAATGACGACAATTTTTTTAAATATTTAAGCAATACTTTTTTTATCTCTTCAGCAGTTTTTTGCGGATCAGTATGTGCTCCCCCCGGAGATTCCGGAATTATTTCATCGATAACCCCAAGCTCATGCAGAGATTTTGCTGTAATTTTCAATGCTTCTGCAGCCTTTGGAGAAAAGGATGCATCTCTCCATAAAATTGAAGCACACCCTTCAGGAGATATAACAGAATAAATAGAGTTCGACAACATCAACACAACATCACCGACACCAATACCCAGAGCTCCCCCGCTTCCACCTTCACCGGTAACTACAGTGATTATCGGCACTTCAATTCGTGCCATTTCAGTAAGATTTCTGGCAATAGCCTCTGCCTGCCCACGTTCTTCTGCATCCAGACCAGGAAAAGCGCCCATAGTATCAATAAATGTAATAACCGGGATATTAAATTTTTGGGCAAGTTTCATCAACCTCAGTGCTTTACGATACCCTTCCGGACGAGCCATACCAAAATTTCTGGCAAGATTCTCTTCAACATTCTTACCCTTGCTGTGGCCAATCAACATTACTTTCTGTTTTCCTAATGTAGCAAAGCCACCTGCCATAGCCTGATCATCACCAAAACATCGATCACCATGTAATTCCACGAAATCGGTAAAAATGTTTTTAACATAATCGAAAAATACCGGACGCCGCGGGTGACGGGCAACCTGAACTGTTTGCCAGGGTGTAAGATTATCATAAATCTCTTTTTTGCGTTCAACCAGTTTTTTTTCCAGTTCACCAAGCTGAACTTCGAAATCTTCTTTATTGTCACCCG
>JBJYWI010000284.1:0-26720 GCA_046259385.1 Anaerolineales bacterium | reverse complement strand
TCCTTTGTTTTTATTTCAACAAGCAATAATAATAACCAACGATTATTATTCAGTATTACAGCTGTTTATAGGATACTGAAAATCATAAGCACAGTCAATAGGAGGCTATAAGTAAATCAAATAGGGGGTTCACCCTATATGGTTCATCTCTAAAAAAGAACTGTTATATGTCACGGGGTAAATTGAAATTTGACTGGGGGTTTAATTCGTCACGGTAAAATAAGCCCTTTGCGGATGGCATATTTAACCAGTTCGCTGCGGCTGTGGAGGTTCAACTTGCGCATGATATTCTCGCGGTGTCGGGCAACGGTGTGCTTGCTGATCGAGAATTCAAGGGCGATCTCCTCATTGCTCATCCCTTCCGCCAATTTCTCAAGTACCTCCGTCTCTCTGGCTGTCAGCCCGTTAAAGGTATCCATTTCCTCACCCATCTTCCGTCTACCGACCGCATCACTCACCAGCGATGTTGCTAGTGTTGGATAGAGGTAAATTTCACCACCGAAGGCTGTCCTGATTGCATAAATCAAATCCTCCGGAGCCGCTTTTTTGGGCACATAACCGGATGCTCCTGCCTCAAGCATTTTAAAGAAGTACTGCTCGTCATCATGTATTGTAAGGGCAATAACTGCAATCTCCGGAAGGTTCTCTTTTATTCTTTTCGTTACAGATATCCCGCTCTCATCCGGTAACGTGATATCCATCACAATCACGTCCGGTTTCATTTCCTGTGCTAGGTTATAAGCCTCCTCTCCCGTGCTGGCTTCCCCGACGATCTCAATATCCGGTTGATCTTGCAGGAGCATCCTCAAACCAGTCCTCACCACATCGTGATCATCGACGAGAAGAAGGCGAATGCTGTCAGACTCAATCACTTTAACTCAACTCCACCTTTACCGTCAGAATTGTACCCTCTCCGAGTTTTGAACTCATAGTCAACTCTGCCCCAACTAGGGCTGCCCTTTCCATCATCCCCAGCAGTCCCCAATATCCCTTTGAGGCTGCCTCATCCATCGTGCCTTTGAAATCAAATCCACTGCCGTTATCCTCAACCCGCAGAGATACCAGCTTGGTTTCCCTTTGCAGGTCGATTGTTACTCTTGTCGGCTTTGCGTGCCGCACTGCATTCATAACCGCTTCCTGGGCAATCCGGAAGAAAGCTACCCTAACCTCAGGTGGAAGTCCAATGTCGCTGCTATCTCCTCTGACCTCTATCGGAACACAGTAATGTTCAGAGACTTCTCCCGCACACCACCTCAATGCCGCCAGTAATCCGAGGTCGTCAAGCTGCGGAGGCCGTAACCCTTTCACAAGCCGCTGGAGTTCATCCAAACCGGATGTCGCCAGAACGACCAGCTCATCCGCCTGCTCCTCAGCCCGCTGAGGATTTGAGATGATTGACTTGGATAAACCGCGCAATCCCAGACCAAGCGCTGTTAACGTTTGACCGGTCTCATCATGCAACTCTCGTGCAATTCTTTTACGTTCATTTTCCTGCGCCATTACCGTCCGGTGAAGCAGTTCTGTTCGCATTTCTTCGAGGCGCTGGCGTTCTTCTCTCCGCTCTTCGCGCAACCGCTCTAGCCTGCGGTTATTCTCCACCTCAAATGCTCTCAAGGACAGCACAATAAAAACAGCAATGCATACTGCCATCAGCGCCCTGAAAACTTGCACAGGAAATCCAAAAGCCCTGATGAAAACATCCTGGTTAAGGTAAATTGAAGGGTAAATTATGCTTGATGAGACAAACAGTTGACCTATACAACCATACAGTCCAAACGCAAGCGCCGCCAGAAGTACATCTCGCCCGAAACCCGGCATCCCCAGCTTGATAAACCTGCGTCTTTGCACCAGCAAGCCCAATGAAGCTAAAATAGCCCCCGGTATCGCCAGGGAATAGCGGGTATAAACATCCGCTGCAACAACAAACTCAGGGTTAGCCGGCTGGGGGTACAGAACAAAAACGAGGCCTATTCCCCACAGCAGGAACAGGGCACCCATCACCCCCCACTGGATCTGTTTTTTGTCCTGTTTTACAATCAGGCGGATACCAAACAGAATCAGCATTAAGAAGGAAACCGCCAGTAAAAAAATTCTTATTGCTGCTATCCATAAAGTTAACCCGCCCTCGCCAGACGTGAATTGGAGTAAAAGAAACATTTCAAACCACTCATGCAAACCGTGCAGCAGTCCAAAAACCGCCAGCGGGCGCAGAGCGTTTGCAAAATCAAGCTCAGAAGCATGCCCGACTTCCAGGAAGATCGCCAGTCCCATTGTAAAAAAGGAAAGGCCGTATATAAAATAGATAAAAATGATGTTCTGGGTAAAAAGATCTGCAACCTGGTTCACAGGTTTATTTCCCGCAAGAAATCAGCGTTCCGGGGCTCCAGATGTTATCCATTCGATTACCTGGTTGAGTTCATCGATCGTAAGCTGACCAGGATGCCCGCCGGTCGATTGCACCTGGATAAGAACGCTGGCATCCGGATCACCCGGGACAATTGCAGGACCGCTGTTACCTCCAGCGAGCGCCTTCTGGTATGTTTCCAGGGATAAACCGCCAACCGAAGTGACTCCGTGGCAGCTTCCACAGCGGTTGCGGAATAACGCGGAATATTTGCCATCCCACGATTCCTCTGCAACACCCTCTTTCAACTCTGGTGTCTCCGTAGGGAGCGGTGTCGGTCGCGGGGTAGGAGTAAGGGGGACAAAGACCTGCGCTGTTTCGGCTTTCGGGACGGTTGTGATGGCTGTCGTCTCGAAAGTAGCAAACTCGAATAATCCAAGCCCGAATATTATCGAAAACACAGCTGCAAGGGGAAAATACAACCGGCGCCGCTTCTGAATTACTTCCTCGGGAGGCGCCTGCCAAGCTTCCCCTCTTTCTATCTGAGCCAGTTCGCCCGGGTGCTCGTCCTCCATCTCTTCCCTTTTGATTTTTCCGGTGAACATGCTCTTATTGAAGTATTTAAGGTGAACATGATAGAAGTGCCACACAATTAACGCAAGAACAGCCAGGATAGCTTCCATTCCGTGGGCGGTTTTCGCAGCTGGGATGATCTGGCCGGGCAGGTAGCGGGTGCTGGCGATCGGGTTCCACATCAAAAAACCTGTGATCCCCATCAATACAATGCCCCAGACAACTGCAAAATATTCCGCCTTTTCGGCATAGTTATAACGCCCATAATACGCTTTTCGTTTCCTGAAACCCAGGTAATACAATATGTCCTGGTAGAGATGTTTAAAATCCTCGATCGCCGGCAAAATGGTGATAGGTATACGCAGCACATAAATCCGGTAAACAACATCCAGCACATGAAACAGGCTCACTGCACCCAGTATCACTGCACTGACATGGTGCACCTGGCGAGCAGATTCAATCCCTCCGAAGGCGTTCAACACCCCCTGGCTCAGACTGGATTCAGGAAACCTCTGCGGCAGCCCGGTGATCGCCAAAAATGAAAAAGAGACCAGCATTACAAGATGGGAAACCCTCTGAACTAGGTCGAACCGGATAAAAACCTTATTGTCCCAATTCTCTGGTTTCTGAGGCTGACGTCCAATCAGCTGATCATCCATCTTCAGCCTCCGGTTTGTTTTCGTCGTGCAATTCCCGGCTTGTTGTGGCATCAACCTCACCAGGTTGATTGGATACCACTGAAGAGGGGCTATCCTCATCAAACTCGTATTCCGCGCTAACCCCTTTCCTGGCGCGGCGCTTGTTCACCACCATTCTGCTTGCATCCATAACGGCAAGAACACCCATCCCGCCGACAACCACCGGTATGATAATCTTATAAAATAAATCCACATAATATACCAGCGGATATTTTTCCGGTGAGGGGATATAGTGTGACAACCAGGAATCGGGGAAATTTTCATCCGCATTTGGATGGCATACCTGGCAGCGTTTGAGAATATTTTGTTTAACCAGAAGTCCTTTCTGAGGGTCATCTGGCCTGGCAATATCATGCACTCCATGGCAGTCAAAACAAACCGGTTTATTTATCTCCGCATCCGGTGTCTTCGGTTCAAACAGGACAATCGAAGTGCCGTGAAAATCTGCGATATAAGTTTCCAGAACATTCGTTGAGATGCCGTATTTATCCATAATCTTCGGATCGGTATGGCATCCTGCGCATAACTGGGGGGAATTGAGTCTAAATTGGGCTGTGGTCGGGTCTTCAATATTGTGGACGCCGTGACAGTCGATGCAGGTGGGCACATCCGGATTGCCTTCCCCCATCAGCGCCGACCCATGCACGCTTTGGCGGTACTTTTCATAGATCTGTGAATGGCAGCGCTCGCAGGTTTGGGGTATCCAGGTACGCGCATCCAGGAGAAGCTCCCCAGTCTCCGGGTCTGTCAACCAGCGCACATCATGGGCAGTATGACAGTCGCTGCAAACTGCCGCTTCTCGAATGCCTCTATTCAATGCTGCTGCATGTACGCTGTCTTGGGTAAGTTCAAACTGGTTTTGGTGGCACCGCTCGCAGGTAGCGTTAAGCCGCAGCGTCATATCCCGGCTGTCGAGAGCTTGAAACTCCGGATGAGGGTATTCTCCAACATCCGTATGGCACTGCACGCAAGCATAACCAAGCTCGCCGTGCACGGAATTCAGATGGGCTTCGGCTGGGACATATAAATCAACCGTGTCGCCATCCTCCAGCTGCATGGTCACTCCAGGCTGCCCGTGGCATTCAAGGCATACATCATCGCTGATGGATAGATTAGAATCCGGTTCCGCTCCTATTTTATCTACTGGTTGGGGAGTGGGTTGGGGCTCCTGATCAAGATGCCTGGCGGAGACCTGCCTGGTTAGCCCAATTGTCAGGAAAATTGCTACCCCTATCAGGATAAAGGGGAATACAAACGCTGCACGTTTAATCCGCTTCAATCTTTGTCTCCTGAGATTCGGGGATATTTTCTTTTTCCATTATCATGCGCTTATATTCGAGAGTGTGGTTTTCCTGCATCTCTGCCTCACTCAGACGCCCGGTAAACATACTCAGGTTTAACCTTTCAATGTGAACATGGTAAACATGCCAGATCACGATATAAATTGTCAGTACTATCGCCTCGGTACTGTGCGCAAGTTTTGCTGCCGGGATAATTGCCCCGGGGAGGAATTGAGTAACCTGAATGGGGAACCAGACGATAATACCCGTAACGCCCATCGCACCCAGGGTGAGAAATACGAACCAGTATGTAAATTTCTGTTCGAAATTATATTTCCAATAAACCGGTTTATCTTCAGATAAAAAGAACAGATATTTGATCATCCCCCATGCATCCCGGAAATCCTCTTTAACTGGAAAAATATCGCCGGGTAGTTCACGCTTGAGCAGTAAATAAAGATTGTGCCCGAGATGGTAAAACACAACCAGCAGAAGGACAACTGCGGCGATGTGGTGCAATTGGCGGATTAAATCCACTCTTTCAGGTGTGGAAAGGATTAGCTGGCTCCATGCTGCTGCCCGGTATTTCTGGGGCAATCCGGTCAGTATCAGGGCCCCAACGCTGGTGAGGATTAACAAATGTTCCCATCTCTGTCCTAGAGAAAACCGCTCAAAAGTACGTTCGATCCGTACGCCTTTGGCAACCTGACTCTTGTCCATATTCAATTCGCGGTTCATGCGATGCTCCTTCTTACCCTGTTGACGATTGACCGCAGAAGTTGAAGCCCAACATAGGCGATCGAGAGCCATAGGACTAACCGGGAAAATGTGATGTAGAACTGCTTGACATAAAACAAGTAAGGAGTACGCTCTAAACTGATCTCATTGTGTCCTGTCCAGGCGCTCGTCCAGTTCGGGCTTGCGTCCTTGTGGCATTTCTGGCACGTTTGAAGGAGATTGTCTGGATAGACCATTGATTTCGGATCCTGAGCTGAGCGAATGTTGTGTATCCCATGGCAGTCTGTACAGACTGCGCTTTCATGGCGGATCGTCGGCCACATAGCTTTATAAACCGACACGTCAACGCCGTGCCAGGACAATTCATAAAGGTTATACACATTTGATGACAGACCATATTTTTGCATCAGCTCAGGGTCAGCGTGACAACCAGCGCAAAGGTCCGGAGTGCTACTGTGGAATTGCGGGCTGCCAGGATCCTGGATATTGTGAACTCCGTGGCAATCCGTACAGAGCGGAACATCCGGATTATTCTCACCTATCAATGCCCCACCGTGAATGCTTTCAATATACTGGTCAAAGACGTCCTCATGGCATCTCCCACAGGTTTTTGAAACAATAGCACGCGGCTGGTCAAACGCTTGAATGGAATGAGCGCCATGGCAATCCGTACACACAGGTGCATCCAAATTTCCAGCCTCGGCGGCTTTAGCATGAATGCTGTCCAGTGTTTTTTCGTAATTTGCAGAGTGACATTTTCGGCAGGAGAGATAATAAGCCCGGGATAATTCCCTTTTGCTTTGATATTCAATTTCGGGATGCGGATAACCTTTAATCTCTGTATGGCAGGCTTCGCACTCAATCCCCTCCTGGCTGTGAGTCGAATTTTCAATTGTTTCAGGAGAAATGAACAACGACAGCGTCTCCCCATCCGGCAATTCCATACTCAGATCAGGGTTGCTGTGACAGCTCAGGCAGTAGTGCTCGGTCTCCTGCTTTTTCGTTTCAGCTCCAACTAAACGCGTCGGCAGGGAAAACAGGATAAAAACAACTATCAAAAGGGAGAAGTAGCCGAGAAGTTTTAAAAATCGGATATTTAATCCTTCATGCATTGCCATGCGCGAGCCCTTCATCATTGGAATTCTCATTGCTTTTCCCGCCATTTTCATATTGACCATTTGGAGGACGGGAAGGAGGCTCTTTTATGTAGCCAAGACGTCGTAAAACATAGGATATCCCCAGCATGACCACCAGCGGAACCAGACAGCGCAGGAAGAACAACAGGCCAACAACAATTGGTGTTGAAGTCTTATCCATTACAGCTCCCTCCGTATAGTATATCCCGAATGCTTGCCGATGCTGATCAGAGGATACATTAATGTTCAATCGCTAGTACGGCAGTAGAAATTCAATACTACCCCTGATTCCGCTGTTAATTTTTTTGACTATGAGCGGGCATGCGCCTTTTGAAACAACGGGAGATATCTGACGCCCAAAGTGAGTACCAATAACATATAACCAAGGATCCCAACCGCCAGACCCCATTCATAAAGGTTTGGGAAATAACGGACCGGTTCCGGACGGAATAACATCCCGGGTGAATACACAAGCGGTACAAATAACCCCGAGACAGTCACATTCCAGCGGTTGATAATGATGCCCAACACCGCCAGAAAAGCTCCCAGCACCACCAAAGCGGGGTTGCGGGTGAAGCGCGAGGAAAGAAAAATAACCGCCGGGACAAGGATCCCAAGCAGCACTTCAAATATCCAGAAGGTGAAATTGTACGGAGTAGCTTGATTGAGAAGCGAGAGTGATTCTGACACTGCCTGCGTATTTCCGTAGTAGGCGATCGCTAGATAGTCCCACATTTTGATGTATCCGTATACCAGCAGACTAAATCCACTGAATTTCAGAATCGTAATTAAAACCTTATGGGGGATAGTCCGCTTTCCGGTAACCCATTCCAGCACATACGCTATGGCTACAGTGAGCGCAGGACCAACAGCCACAGCAGAAACAATAAACATTATTGGCATGCTTGGCTTGAACCAGATCGCACGTGACCGGACAATTCCATAAGCTGCGCCTAACGAAGACTGGTGCAGCAGGGATATTCCCAGACCGATTAACGCCAGCGCAGGGGTTGCCTGATGCAGGATATCCGCACCCTTGCGGACCCACGGTAAGCGATCAAAAATCTTAGCCTCAACGATTGTCGGTAGAAATTCCAGAATCAGTATGGTCAGGTAAATCGTTATGCACCAGGTTATTTCCCAAAGTACAGAGTGCACATTCCAGTAGATCCAGGGGTAATAAAAGCGATCCGGCCTGCCGATATCCAGAAGCAGTGTGAGAAGCGCCGAAGTATATCCGATAAATCCGACCAGAACAGACAGCCTGAGGATCGGGCGGAAAGTTTCCAGCCCAAAAACGTATACAATCGCGGACAATGTAAAAGCACCTGCTCCCAGCGCGATCGAAGAAAGGTCAATTGTGATCCACAATCCCCACGGAACGGTATCTGACATATTCGTCAGCACCAATCCTTTCCAAAACACCATAACCGCTGATACCAAACCAATCAAAATGAGAATCCCAATCAAAGCCAGCCAGGCAATATAACCGGGGCTGATACCGGATTTCTTTTCAGGAAGAGTCGTTTCTGCCATATTTACAGCCCCTCCTCTGGTGGGATGTAATATACGCTTGGGTCGGTTCCCAGATCTTCCCGCAGGCGTATAGTCGGATTTTCAGACACGATATTAGATATTTCGGATTCCGGATCGTTAAGATCACCAAAGATCCTTGCATCTACCGGGCATACATTTACGCAGGCAGGTGTAGCTTCATAATCCACACCAGGCATCTTCCCGGCTTCCAACCCTTTATCAATCCGTTGAATACAGAAGGTGCACTTTTCGACCACCCCTCTGGGCCGCCGATCTACCTCAGGTACTCCCCAGGTCGGGACATAGGGGTTTTCATATAATGGCGCTTGCCAGTTGAACCTGCGGGCATCGTATGGGCAAGCTACTTCACAATAGCGGCAGCCGATACAGCGGTCATAGTCCATCACCACCAGCCCATCTTCCCGATGGTATGTGGCTTGCACCGGGCAGACCTCCACACAAGGTGCATGCTGGCAGTGCAGGCATGGCCGGCTGAAAAAGAACGGGACGCCAGCGCTGGTTTCTTCATCCACCACAATGTTCCAGGGCTCTTCCGGGTTGACGTCATTAACCGCCGAGCATGCCCGCAGGCAGTATTCACAGCCAATACAACGATCCAGGTCAATAATCATTCCCCAGTGATACTCGCCGTGTGGGTGCTCCTCGTGCCCTGACTCCTGCCCCTCAATAATCTGCTGCTTCAACCCGCTGAAAGGCGAGAGCGGGCCGGAGGTGATCAGCGGAGCGACCACCGCAGAACCAGCCGCAGCCACTCCAACAGTGAGAATATCGCGCCGGGTAAGATTTACCCTTACCTCTTTCTTCTTACGCTTCTTCTTCTCGTTCATCCTGATCCTCTTCCTCATCTTCGACCTCAACCACTTCAATCCTGCGGCTGACAACCCACGCGGCTGTCCCACCAACGACAAGGCCTACAATTGCGCCCTGGATTAAACCCGAATATAAGCGCACATTATTCTGGGCTTGCAGGCTGGTTATCTTTTGCTCCTGGTCTGTGACAACCTGTTCCAAATCTTCGACGCTGACTTCTTCTACATTCAATTCACCCCCGCTTACTTTGATCAACTCATCCCTGGTATGGACCGTATCCTGGTGGCAGCCGACGCAAGCCTCCGAACCAACTGTAAATGTATGCCCGGTCGGCACTAATCCCATGATGGGGTCTTCAGTTCTGGGAGAGGTATACATATGACAATTGCTACATTCCAAACCTGCGTTGGCATGCGTCCCATGGGTGAAGGATTCGCCGCGTTCCTTATGGCAGTTTGTGCATAACTCTGTGACCGTATCCGCCATCGGCGATTGGGAGTGAGGGTTGTGGCAAGCCTGACAGAAAATATCCTTTTGTCCATGCACACTCGCCTTCCATTCATCTGTTGTAGTCTGGTGGCAGGTACCGCATAGTTCGGCATTTGGTGTCACCGGCATTGGCTCAGCCGGATGTGTCGGTTGAAAAGGTCCGTGACAGGATTCGCAGGTCACTCCCACTTCCGCATACTCATGTGTCTGAAGGTTATAACCGGTTGTATGGCACTCCAGGCAGCTGACCTGATCACTTACTTCATGCCAGTCGCGTTGGAATATGGGTGAGGAGAATGCATTTGCGTGCCGTGAACTCTCCCATTGCGTGTGGATTTCTTCATGGCATTTTGCACAGGATTCTGAGCCCGCATACGCAGCTTCCTGTCTTGGCGGTCTAACAGGTGGCGCCGCATTTGCTTCTCCCGGACTATCCAGTAACAAGCCAGCACCCGTGGAAAGGCAGAATATAAGAGCAAATACCAGTAAAGCAGCACCTCTGCGTTTGGACTTTGAAAAGTACATATTCACTCTCCCTGACTAGGACGTCCCCTGCACGCTCAAGTCAAATGATTCCTTTTCTTCATAATTCATTAAGATTTTAGGTCTATCTAATCAAAAATTGTAGTAAATAATGTCATTTAACCGCTTAGATAGAAGTAATATAATTCAGATATATAATGTAAACATTACATTTATTTATTTAATTTCATAATTAAATCTTATATTAAAAGAGCCGGTTGAAATTTGTATTTCGGACCAGCTCATCAGTATTTAAATACAGCCTATGCTTACATGATTACTCTTCTGTTTCTGCGGGAGGTGAATGGTAATCCCGGGCAGCATTTACCAGGGTTGCATCGTCGAGCGCAAGGGATGTGCCATTAATATGGCAGTGTCGGCAGGCAAAGTCCAGGCTTATCTGGGGATAAGCCACTGTGCCATCTTCAGAAAATTGGTTAACCTGATCCGGGTCAATCGCCACAACATGTGTGCGTATATCCCCGGCAAACTGATCCGGAATCCCCCAAGCGCTTTGAATAATGCGGGGCATATGGCACTGGATGCAGGAAATTCCCAGGTTGATATGCCGGTCGTTCTTCTGGGTCATTTCCTGTTCGAAGTGGCAGTCTTCACAGCGGGTTCTTGTGGTTTGCTCTCCCGCCATCCGCAACTGGACCACCCCTTGATGCGGGTTATGGCACGAAACACAGTCAAGGATCCTATGTTTACTCTGGTACAGGTCTTGATACTGGTCGTGATGGAGGATGAAACCTCCTTCCGAATTTACCTGCCCAGACTCTCCGGTCTGGTGGCAGGCTCTGCATTCTTCTCCATCCCTGACGACTTTCATCCCGATTCCGCGCGGGTTCTGGGCATGTAAGCTCCCAGGTCCATGACATTCTTCGCATGTAATCCCGTCCTCTTCCCAGATCCCAACCAGGCCGGGCAGATCATCCTGGTTGCCGCCCGGACTGTAACCTGTTGTGTGGCATGATCCGCAGTCATAAGGCAGGTCAGCCTCTCCAGAGTGAAAATTTACCCAGCCAGCAACCTTTCCCAGCAGTTGACTGGCAAAATTATACTGGTTGGGATAATCAGAGTTCCCGCTTTCTCCAGGTGGACCAGTGATTATATACCCATCCTTGTCAACAAATCTGGCCTTCCAGTTATAACCCCCAACCATATACAAAATATCATCCCAGGTGTATCCCTCAGGAGGTGCGGGGACATCCGTGAACGGGTATTCCGGAGGTGCCCCATCCACTACCCTGTTCAATTCCCATGCGTGACCTGATTTCTTGAATAACTCATAAATTTCCTGGTGACAACTGGAGCAGGTTTCGGATCCGACATATTCAGCCCCGGAAGGACCTGATTCCCCCATCTCGCCAGACTGACCCTGAAGGCCATGCGGACCCTGCGGTCCTTCAGGGCCCGGCGGTCCAGCCGGTCCGGGAGGACCCTCCGGCCCTTCGGGTCCTGCGCAAGCTGCCAGAAGAACAATTATAAACAGAAAAAAAACAACAGTAAGAAATCGCATTCGCATTTATTATCTCCTCGAAAAGATCGATGATGCGGTATTGCTACTTTTTCTTATACATTAAGCAACTGCAATGATTTTCATTTTTGAAGCAGACTGATGTTAAAACTATCTATGCGCCTGATCTGCTGTCAGACCTATTTTACCCTAAATATTAGAGGTTATTAATAATGTTTTTTATTTTAAATCAGCACATCAATCAACACCTAAATTTCCCCGGCTTTATAAATACATTCTATAGGCTTTCCGGTTGACTTTAAAACAAACAGAGCCAAAAGATGGAGGGGTTCAAGACTGGCGTGAAATTTATATATGTCCAGTCCCAAGCTTATCTCCATATAAACCACCATTGAAAGGGGTTTACATTTTCGCTTCATCCAGCCCTCCCGGCGGTGGAGTTCATGGAATATGCGGTTACCATGCAGCCCGAGCGACATTAAAAGAACTCACCTGATTTCCGACAGCTCCATTAGCCATTTAGTAATCACGAAAGAATTTACGCCGTTGTTTTAGTCCTCAACTTCATCTCGTTGAAGATTGTATTCTTAAACAGAAGAACAGCCATTTTTAACCCGAATTACATTTTAATAAGACCTTTTTCACAAACTCAGGTTTGTTTAATCTTAGTATGACAGAATTCCAGAGGCAGAATCAGGCTACAAACAGCAAAACAGTCCTTTCCAAATTCAATTAGAAGTGCTTTTATAAGGTAACCGTTTTCTTGACCTTTTGCTGTCGGGCTAGTCTGATTTCTCAATTTCATTACTATGTCAAAGGAGAAGAGAATGGAGGAATCTGCAACGCCGCAAACAGGCAGTGCCGGAAAATTGAAATTTATTGTAGGCGGCGCTCTAATCGTCGCGGCTGTAATTTATCTTATTGTAAGTTCCACCCAGGCGGGAGCGCAGTATTTCTATACTATTGACGAGTTAGACACCAGAGGGGCTGAAGTAATCGGCCGCGATCTGCGCATCTCCGGCGCAGTGATCGGAGACACGATCGAATACGATCCCCAGAGCCTGAACCTGTCCTTTTACGTAGCCCATGTCCCGGGGGATAACAAGGAGATTGAAGCGCAAGGGGGCTTGGCAAAGGTGCTTTATGATGCAGTCAACGAACCCGGACGCAACCGGCTTCAGATAGTCTACAACGGCGCAAAACCGGACCTTCTCCGCCATGAAGCCCAGGCGATCATGACCGGCAAGCTGGGCGAGGACGGGATTTTTTATGCCGATGAATTGTTGCTGAAATGCCCGACAAAATACGAAGAGGCGGTGCCAGATCAGGCTGGCTAGAAATTCCTGGCACGCTCCGCCTACCGCCAAGATAAACTACTGTCGAAAGGTTCACATACAATGCTTGCCAACCTAGGTTTTGGTGTTTTAGCAATCACTCTTTTGATATCCATTTACGGAATTGGAGCAGCATATTTCGGAGCCCGCAAAAACGATCCTCGCTGGATTGAAAGCGGACGCTTGTCAATGCTGCTCACTTTCCCGCTCATAACTATATCCACTCTGATTCTTGTCTACCTGCTGGTGGCTGGTCGGTATGAACACGAATTCGTCCAGTCAGTAACCAGCAGCGCCATGCCGGTATACCTGCGCGTAACCGCTCTATGGGGTGGGCAGGCGGGTTCGTTGTTGTTCTGGTCCTGGCTCATGTCAAGTTTTGCGACCGCGGTCACATTGCGAAAATGGAGCCGAGACCAGGAATTTCTACCCTGGGTGATCGTAGTATCGCTTGTAACCCTGGCGTTTTTCCTGATCCTGATCGTATTTTTTGAAAATCCTTTCAACCGTTTCTGGCGCTTGCCGGGCGGAGATATCACTGCCGCTATGCTGCAGCCCCGGGGTAGCGCCCTGTTTATCCCGCGCGACGGTTCCGGGTTGAACCCGCTTCTCAGGCATCCGGGCATGATTATCCACCCACCGATGCTCTACCTTGGTTTTGTTTCATTTGTGATCCCCTATGCCTTCGCAATTGCGTCCCTGATCACCGGGCGCAGCGATGACCGCTGGATCCGGATAACCCGCCGCTGGACCCTGGTAGCCTGGTTGTTTCTGTCTCTGGGCTTGCTGCTGGGTGGCCGCTGGGCTTATGACGTTCTTGGGTGGGGTGGTTACTGGGGATGGGATCCGGTGGAAATCGCTGCTTTCATGCCATGGCTAACCGGCACAGCCTTCCTGCACTCCGTCATGATCCAGGAAAAACGCGGCATGCTTAAACGCTGGAACATGGTTCTGATCATCCTAACCTATTCCCTGGTTATTTTCGGTACTTTCTTGACCCGCTCGGGGGTGCTTTCATCAGTGCATGCATTTGCCCAGAGCGCGATTGGCCCGCTCTTCTTCGCCTACATTGGGTTCTCTTTTATTGTCTCCCTCTCGTTGCTGCTCGGGCGTTGGGAAGAACTGAAAGCGGAAGGCGAAATGTCATCCCTGCTCTCCCGTGAAGCACTCTTCCTTTTAAATAACCTGCTGTTTATGGGTATCCTTGTAGTTTGTTTCTGGGGGGTGATTTTCCCCCTGGTATCAGAAATCGTGACTGGGCAGAAGGTAACTGTAGGTCCACCTTTCTATGAAAGGGCGACCGCACCTTTATTCGCTGGTCTGCTGCTTTTGATGGGGATTGCTCCTCTGGCAGCCTGGCGGCACTCAACTTTCAAGACTCTCGGACGGGCTGTCTGGAAACCCGCTCTGTTATCGTTCGTTGTCCCTGTTTACGCCTTTATGCGCGGGATAAACCAGCCAGCCGCGCTGCTGGGATTCTGGCTGGCTGCGTTTGTAGCTTTTGTAACCCTGCATGAATTCTGGCGGGCAGCACTTGCGCGTCGAAAACGGGCAAAGGAAAACCTGGCGACTGCCCTTTGGCGTCTTGCTGGTCGCAACCGCCGGCGTTACGGCGGCTATATTATTCACCTGGGTGTTGTGCTGATGGCGATCGGGATTATCGGGATTGAACTCTTCCAAACTGAAACCCAGGGAACTCTAGCCCAGGGTGATTCCCTAACGCTTGGTGAGTACACATTTACATATCGGTCCCTAGCTGTCTTCGACACCGATGATGGGCGCAACGTCGCCAGGGCGGTTATCGGAGTAAGTAACGAAAGCGGTATTCTAGGCGACCTCTACCCCAGACGGGATTATTATTATGACTCCCAGCAGCCAATGACCATACCTGGTGTGCGCAGTACATGGGAGGAAGACCTGTATGTGCTGCTGGTGGACTGGCAGCCGGTCACCGCCAACAGCGCCACTATAAAAGTTTACAATAACCCGCTCGTCAACTGGTTGTGGCTGGGAGGTTTTGTATTCATTCTGGGCACACTGGTGGCAGCCTGGCCTGGCAGGGAGCCCGGAATGATCCCCTCAAGGCAAGCTGAATCATCATTTGTCACCGCGGAAGCCTGAGCTTGACATGGAATTTATTCGAGATTATTTTCACACTCCGTACAGAGTTTATAAAGGAGGCGCTAGCCTCCTGACTGCAGCTTGCGCTGTCTTGATTGCAGCAGTTCTGGCAATTACATTTAGCGGGAGTGTATTAGCCCAGGAAGTTAATCCTGATCCGCCCACGGATGATGAGGTTAACGCGATTGCAAAAGAACTCTATTGCCCGGTGTGCGAGAACACGCCTCTGGACGTATGTCCAACCCAGGCATGTGAGGAATGGCGCCAATTAATTTACGATAAACTTACCCTTGGATGGAATGAAGAACAGATCAAAATATACTTTTCGGAACAATACGGAGACCGGGTTCTGGCAGCTCCGCCAGCACGTGGTCTTAATCTGATGGTTTATATACTGCCTCCGCTGATCTTTATTGGTGGCATAATCATCCTTTACCGGGCATTTAACTCCTGGAGAAAAAATTCTACTGTTGTAGAACCTCAAGAGGAGAAAAACCTCCATGACGATGAGTACATAAAACGCCTGGAAGATGAATTGAGGGAATTTTAGAGACTGGTATGGATCAAATTTCTTCTCAAATGGAGAACCAACAAATGGAGTTCCAACAAGGAGTAACCGCGAAAAAGAAAAGGCCACTTGGCAGGGTTGGTATCTGGGTTGGGTTGATCGCTTTGCTGGCTCTCCTTGGTGCAGCCCTGCTTAGATCCCAGAGCGGTCCGGCTACGATAGGGCAGGCTGCTCCGGATTTCAAATTGACCACATATGATGGCGAGCAGTACCAGCTCTCCGAACTTGAAGGGAAAGTTGTGGTTTTGAATTTCTGGGCATCCTGGTGTAAACCTTGCGAACAGGAAGCCACTGACCTAGAAGCAGCCTGGAGGTATTACCAGCCCCAGCAGCAGGTAATCTTTCTTGGGGTTGACTGGACAGATACAGAGAAAAAAGGTCTTCAGTATCTCGAAGAGTTCAATATCACCTACCCCAACGGTCCTGACCTTGGAACACGGATATCCCAGTCTTACCGCATTTCCGGCGTACCAGAGACTTACATCATCGACCGTTCGGGGATCCTTACCTACCGAAAACTCAGCCCATTTCTTTCAGTGGAAGAGATTAAGAGTGCGGTTGATCCGCTATTGGTGAAGTAAATAAGGAACAGGCGTAGATTATGGCACTTGGATCTTTTTTCCTGCTTCTGGCTCTTCTGGTGGTAATCGCCCTTTTTGTCAGCCGCCCATTTTTCGAGAGTGGAAGGATTTCATCAGAATTGCCCCAGGTGCACCATGATCACATGCACTCGACTCTGCTGGCTGAACGCGACCAGATTCTGAATTCAATCCACGAACTTGATCTTGATTTCGAACTGGGTAAAATGCCGCTCGAGGAATACCAGCTCCAGCGTGGAATTCTATTAAAAAAGGGGGCTGATATATTGAAAGAACTCGATGGGTTACCAGCCTCCCCAGACCAGGTTCCCGTTTCCGGCAAAGCTGCTCTGGAGCCTGCAGCCGGGACTGCAGTTCAACCAACAGCCATCATGCGCCGGGTCGTTGCTACTGGCGACCCGAACGATGAGCTTGAGGCTTTGATCGCTAACCGGCGCCGTTCACGAAATGGAAAAGCCTCCGGTTTCTGTCCCAAGTGCGGCAGTCCGCTTCAAAAATCAGATCAATTCTGCCCCAAATGCGGGTTCAAACTACCCAGGACAGAGACACAGCAGGGCTAAATTAAAACCCAATGCAATAATTTATACTCAATTGGAATCAACCACCAAATGCACATAAATCTACAGAATTCTTCGACCACAAACATTCATAAAAAGGGGAAATTCCATCAAAAGCTGCCTGCTCTCCTGCTTATATTAATTTTTACTATTTTTGTAGCTGCTTGTGATTTATCTCTGGCTTCTGACATAACCCCACCACCGGATTTTCAAGCCGCCGGGGAAAGCGCACCAATAACTGATGCGGAAAAAGATATGCTCTTTCCGCTCGTGCCGCCGGAAGCGGAAAATGGTGAAACGATTTACCAGGAGAAATGTGCGCCCTGCCATGGAGCGACTGGTCTCGGGAATGGACCCAGGGCTGGAGACCTGCCAAATCCGGTCATACCCATTGGTACAGCTGAAGTCGCCCGCACTTCCACACCTGCTGATTGGTACACAGTGGTCACAAAAGGCAATCTCGAGCGTTTTATGCCCCCCTTTGAGAGCCTTTCCAGCCGCCAGCGCTGGGATGTAATCGCCTACACTTACAACCTGAGCACCCCTCCTGAGTCCATCGCGGTCGGTAAGGCGCTTTATGATTCGATGTGCACCGACTGTCACGGCAAGAGCGGAAAAGGTGATGGCGAAAAAGCTGGCAATTTTTCCGTTCCTCCATCTGATTTAACCGATCTTGAATACAATGCCTCAAAATCCTCAGCGGATTTTTATCAGGCAATTGTTGAAGGCATCCAGCCCGATATGCCCGCTTTTGGAGACCAGCTTTCAGAAGATGACCGCTGGAATATCGCGGATTACATCCGATCCCTGGCATTTAAACCACTTTCTGCAAACGAGGAGATTTCCCTGGAATCACAATCTCCAGATGCTGAAAGCGCGCCTCAGGTTAACCAGATTGAAACCACGGAACAATCCGGTATGGATGCCAGCAGCCTGTTGATGAGCAATGTAAGGGGTGAGGTCTATAACCTTTCTGGTGGTAATGTCCCGGAAGGGTTAATGGTCACCCTTCATGGATTCGACCATTTCGAGCCTGTTTTTACAACTACAACTACTCTTCAGGAGGATCTAACCTACGCTTTTCAGGACATCGAGCTCACAGAAGGTTTTATCTACTTCACCACAGTGGATTACGATGGGGCGGTATTTGGTTCACCGGTTAGTATCATCGAACCCGGTATCGAAGAGCTGGACCTGCCAATTGAAATTTTTGAAACAACCAGCGACTCTTCAGGCCTGGTAGTCGACCGTTTGCATTACTTCATCGACCAGATTGACCCGCAGACGCTGCGGATCGCTGAACTTTTTATCATCTCAAATCCAGGGGAAAAGAGCATTATCCCAGATGAATCCAGCGGGACTACTATTGAATTTGAACTACCGGCTAAATCGACTAATCTTGAACTTCTTGATGGTGAAATCGGCGACCGCTTTGTAAAGACAGAAAAAGGGTTTGGCGATACTTTCCAGATCCGCCCGGGATTTGGCGAAGTCCAGATTATGTTTGCGTATGATCTGCCTTTTGACGGTGACCTGGAACTGGTCCGCCCGGTAAACCTGCTAACAAATGCAGTCGTCATCCTTGTCCCGGAGGACGGAATCCAGATTAAAGCCAGTGGGATCAGTGACGGCGGCACACGCGATGTGGAAGGAATACCATATCATACTTACAACCTCGGTCCCACAATGCCCGGTGAGGACATAAACCTGAGAATATCAAAAAGCATGTCACTATCGGATCTCGATTCACTGCTCGGAAACTCCACAACGACCTATCTCGGATTTGCGGTTCTGGGTTTGGTTCTGATTGTATCCGGGGTCTGGCTCTACCGGCACAGCCGAGCAGAACCAAAGAATGGGGAAGTTGCGGAGCAGGATTTACCTGAGGATTACAAGAATGGAATCGATGATCGCGAGAGCGCGATGGATGCCATCCTGGCGCTCGACGACCATTACAAGGAAGGGTTGCTGCCAGAAGAAGCCTACCAGAAACGCCGGGCGGAATTAAAAGCTCATCTGAAGGAGATAATTGACCGGGAAAAAGCTCAGGACAAGGGGTGAAAACTGAGCCGGGGATATCCCAAAAATGAACATGGACGCCAGCGCAAGCGCGATAATCCGCGTCAATAATCTCATTAAACGGTTCGGATTTAAGACCGTCCTGCGTGGGATAAGTTTCACTGTCCAACCGGGCGAATTTGTCGCGCTGCTTGGTCCGAACGGCGCAGGAAAAACAACCTTTTTACGGATCCTATCATCCCTCTCAAAACCTGCTTCCGGGCAGGTGTTGATTGCCGGTCACAGTCTTCCTTCCCAGGCTTCCGCTGTTCGCAGCCGGATCGGGGTTGTCTCCCACCAACCGCTATTGTACGGCGATCTATCCGCTTATGATAATCTTCGTTTTTACGGACGAATGTATGGCATTCCCAGCATGGATGAACGCATTACAGAAGTGCTTGAACTTGTTGGGCTGCTTTCCCGCCGCCGGGATCTGGTGCGCACATTTTCTCGCGGCATGCAGCAGCGCCTTGCAATCGGACGTGCAGTGCTTCACGACCCGGAGATCATGCTTTTTGACGAACCGCATACCGGTCTCGACCAGGATGCCTGTGAAATGCTCGATTCGGTATTGTCGGAAGTTGGGGCGCGTGGACGGACAGTCGTTATGACCTCCCATAACCTGTCACGGGCAGCTGGTCTGGCGACCCGTTTCGATGTGATCTCACGCGGTTTGATCGTCGCCTCAACCAGGCAGGACAATCTAAATCCGGGGGAACTGCTTTCTTTCTACAACAAGGCAACCACTAAACAGTGACCGGGCATATTAAATGAACGGACAGGGAAAAACCCCCGACCACATCTCTCAGGCGGAAAGCATCCGGTCGGCCGCTGCGTCAAAACTAGAAGCAAATGTACCATCCCTCAGTCCTGGTATTTTGAAGGCGGTCTGGGCGGTGGTCTGGAAGGATCTTTCAGCCGAACTGCGCGGGCGCGAGATGCTTTCAGCGATGCTTGTCTTCGCGTTGCTGGTCATCATCATTTTTAATTTCGCCCTTGAACTGGATGCAAAGACACGCGCCGCAGTGACCTCGGGTGTTTTATGGGTCACCTTCGCTTTCGCTGGGACATTGGGGCTGAACCGGTCCATGGCGATGGAAAAAGACCGCGGCTGCCTGGACGGACTTCTGCTGGCTCCTGTTGACCGCAGCGCGATTTATTTCGGGAAATCAATCAGCAATCTAATTTTTATGCTGATTGTAGAAGCGATTGTGCTGCCGGTGTACAGCGTGCTCTACAATACAAACCTTTTCAAACCTGGGTTGCTGCTCGTCATTTTGCTCGGTTCAGTTGGTTATATCGCAGTTGGGACTTTGCTGGCATCCATGGCGGTCCAAACCCGCACCCGCGATATCCTGCTCCCAATTCTGCTATTTCCCGTCGCGGTCCCGGTCTTGATCGCAGCTGTAAAGGCAAGCAGCGGATTTTTAGAGGGTATTGTTTTCCCGGAAATATTACCCTGGCTTAATCTTTTAATCGTATACGATATAATTTTTCTCGCCGTCTCATTTATGGTTTTTGACTACATCGTTGAGGAATAAAATCATGAAGGAAAGGAATCTCTATGAAACCCAAACCGACCATGCTTAAGATCCTGGACATCGTGACTGTTTTGCTGCTGCTTGCAGCTACTACGATGGTTTTTTTCTATGCTCCCCTTGAAGCGGTAATGGGTCAGGTGCAGAAAGTATTTTACTTCCATGTCGCAGCAGGCTGGGTAGGCATGCTCAGCTTTCTGACTGCCGCTTTCGTCGGTGTGATGTACCTGGTAAAAAACGATTTTAAATGGGATATTGTCGGGTTGGCAGCGGTAGAGATCGGGATGGTGTTTGCATTCATCAATATTGTGACTGGTTCTATCTGGGCCCGGCCTATTTGGAACACCTGGTGGACATGGGACCCGCGATTAACCACTGCCACAATCATGATGCTCATTTACGCAGCTTACCTCATGCTAAGGGCTGGCATTGAGGACCCGAACCGGCGCGCCCGGTTTGGCGCAGTATATGCAATAATCGGGTTCTTGAGCGTACCGCTCACCTTTTTTTCAGCCAGACTATTCCGCACCATCCATCCAATTGTAGTCGGAACCAACCAGCCCGGCGCGCAGGGTTCATTCGATATGACCCCAGCCATGCTGCAGACTTTCCTTTTTAGTTTGCTGGTTTTCACTTTCATCTTTATCGACCTGCTCTGGCACCGCATCCGGCTTGGACGCTTATCTTCCAGAGTTGAACAACTGAAACTGAAATCACTTGAATAGACAGTTTTCCACGGAGTCAATTTGATGGAATCAATATACCTTGAAGCACCAGCCAGTACCTCTGCATATATGATCGCCGGTTTTATTGTTATCTTCGGCGTTATGCTGCTTTACCTGCTCAGCCTGGTTGTACGTAATAATAACCTGAACCAGGATCTTGAAGTGCTCCAGGAACTCGAAGCCATCGAAATTCCGGAGTCGAATATCGATCAGTAAAAGAATATCCAAATACCAATGAGCCAAACTGTAACCCGTTTATACCCCCAGCCTGCCAGGGAATTCGCACTTGAAGGACTTTACCTGAGTCATAACCTGAGGCAGCAAACCGTTTCCAGAAGCGGTACGTTTGTATACAGCAACTACATAACCAGCCTTGACGGTCGGATAGCAGTCTCCCGCCCATCCAGTTCCAAACTGGTTGTTCCAAAAGCGATTACCAACCCGCGCGATTGGCGCCTTTTCCAGGAACTGGCGATACAGGCGGATGTGCTGATCACAAGCGGACGATACCTGCGCCAATACGAGCGCGGTGAGGTTCAGGAAATACTGACTGTTTTTGATGAGCCGCGCTTTGCAGACCTGATGGAATGGCGCCGTGGAAAAGAACTCTCCCCACGGCCGGATCTGGTCGTGATCAGTGCCAGCCTGGATTTCCCCATCCCGGCTTCGCTCACTTCCAGCGGACGCAAGGTGATCGTTTTAACCGTTGAGTCTGCCGAACAGAACCGGATTGCAGAACTTAAGAAGCAATCTGGAGAAGTGTTTATTGCTGGTGAGCAAAAGGTCAGCGGTCGGAAGGCGGTAGAGATTCTTTCAGGACTGGGATATAAATTGATTTACAACGCCACAGGACCAAAAGTCCTGCACCTGCTGCTGAAAGACAATATGCTTGACCGGCTGTACCTTTCCTTTGCCAGCCGCATCCTGGGAGGAGACCCGTATGCAAGCATTGTTGAAGGTGATCTCCTTGACCCACCGCAGGACTTCAGGCTCAACTCAATCTATCACGACCCGCAGGCACTCAATGGACTGGGGCAGTTGTTTTGTTCCTACAATATCGTCAGGTAGAACTCTCCGGGCAAAGAAACCGCTCTTTACTTTATTAAAATCGCGGCATAAACCTAAGCCAATTTCGTTTAAAATATTTGACAATCCAATTATTCACATGCTAGACTATAACGATTAAGAATACTTAAGCAGAGTCAAGGAGATATTAAAATGCAGAAATGGGATTACCTGGTCGTCAGATCGTTTGGGGGCGTTGTAATGGTTGTTAATGGGCAGGACGTTGGAAGCATGTCCGGAGGGCAGCCGATGGGGCAGATGCTGTCTGATTTTCTGGCGGAACGCGGCCAGGAAGGCTGGGAGGTGACCGGAATGGCAGGTGTGCGTGAAGGTACTGAGATCGTTTTGAAACGTCCGATTGATTGGCCGGAAGAGCAACTGGAGATGTAAGCCGGATAGCGTTCAGAACAGCAGGGAATAATCTCCTATGTCAAATCAGGATACGTCAGATTAACCCCTGACTTTAAACCAGATCAATCAAATAATTCAGAAAGACCACATCACCACCGGAAGGTACGCCGGCCGGTGGTTTTTTATTGCGAATATGATACTTTTCTCCTATCCAGATGATTGAGAATATGGATTATTCAAATAAACAGATGGCAGGCAAAACCTGCATGATAACCGGCGCTACCGCCGGGATCGGGATGCACACCGCTGAGAGACTAGCTGAAATGGGCGCAAGGGTAATCGTGGTGGGCAGGAATCCGGTTAAAACTGTAAGTACAGCCATGGATATCCGAGAAAGAACCGGAAATCCAGATGTGGATACCCTGGTCGCGGATCTCTCCAACCAGGCTCAGATCAGGCGGCTGGTGGGTGAATTTATTGCCCGATACGACCGGTTGGATGTGCTCGTCAACAATGCCGGTGGTTTCTTCCTGTGGCGCCAGAATTCTATTGACAATATCGAGATGACCTTCGCCCTCAACCACCTCAATTACTTCCTGCTCACCAACCTGCTGCTGGATATACTTCAAGAGACCGCTTTAAAGGAAACTGAAGCCCGGGTTGTGAATGTGTCGTCCGCGGGGCACATCGGCAAAAGGCTGGATTTTGATGACCTTGAGATGAAGCGCCGCTATCACCCCATGCAGGCATACGGGCGATCCAAGCTCGCCAACATCCTGTTTACAAAGGAATTAAGCAGGCGCTTTGCAGACAGCGGGGTTACAGCTAACGCGCTTCACCCCGGATGGGTGGCTACCGATATTGGCAAGAACAACGGCTTGCTTGTGCGCAGCCTGCTGCCGCTCCTGCAGTGGAACGCAATGTCCCCACAGGAAGGCGCCCGGACCAGCATTTATCTGGCGTCGAACCCGGTCGTCAAGGGGGTAAGCGGGGAATACTTTGTGGACTGCCGGGTAAGCGAGCCAGACCCGGCTGCGCTCGACCTGAAAGCTGCGGAGAGGCTTTGGGAGATCAGCGCTGAAATGACTTCACTATCCAGAGAGAATCTCTAGTGGATCAACTTTTCTTAGGAAGAATTTCACCCAAAGCGGCCAGCAGCAGGGTCACATTCTCGCGCCGCGAGGAGTAACCCATTAACCCTATCCTCCACACCTGACCCGCCAGCGGACCGAACCCACCCGCTATTTCAATATTGTATTCATCAAGCAGCCGCCGGCGCACAGCAAGGTCGTCCACTCCCTGCGGGATGCGGGGGGTTGTCAGGCTTGCCAGCCTGTATTCCTCCTGGACATGGAGTCCAATCCCCAACCCTTCCAAGCCATCCCAAAGCATCCCGGTATTTTTTCTATGGCGTTCAAACCGGTTCTCCAAACCCTCCTCGTAGATCAATCTCAAGCCCTCTCTGAGGGCGAAAATCATTGAAATCGGAGCGGTATGGTGGTAAGTCCGCTCCCCGCCCCAGTATTTATCGAGCAAACAAAGATCCAGGTACCAGTTTGACACCGGCTTTGAGCGCCTGCACATGTTCTCCCTGGCGCGCTCGCTGACCGTAAGCGGCGCCAGACCCGGCGGGCAGCTCAGGCATTTCTGAGTTGCGCTGTAAGCGATATCAATGTCCCATTCATCAACCTTCACCGGCAGACCTCCCAGAGAGGTGACGCAGTCCAGCAGAAACAACCCGCCGTAGCGGTGCACAATCCGGCTGATTTCTTCCACCGGCTGCAGCGCACCGGTCGAGGTCTCAGCGTGAACCATTGCCACGATCTTCGGAGCACTCTTTTTTAACTGGTCTTCAATTTCAACCGGATCAAACACCTCCCCCCATGGTTTATCCAGCCTTGTAACCCGGGCGCCATACCTGCCCGCCATGTCGCACAGTCGTTCCCCAAAATAGCCGTTGACCGCAACCAGCACTTCATCGCCTGATTCGATAAAATTGCATAAAGCTGCTTCCATCCCGGCGCTGCCCGTCGCGGATACCGGCAGGGTGAACTCGTTTTCGGTCTGGAACACAAATCGCAGCAGTTCCTGGACTTCGTTCATAACCTCCAGGAACTGCGGGTCAAGGTGCCCCACCAAAGGCTGTGCCATCGCCCGCAGCACGCGCGGGTGAGCCATGCTCGGTCCCGGTCCCAGTAGGACTCTCTCCGATGTGTTCAGGTCTTTGTAACTTGGCATTGTGATCTCCTGATTAGAATGAATTAGGTGACTTAAATTGGATTGCTCACAAATTCCAGCATTTTTTCAAAGTGATTTTATCACTGCCTGCACTAAAAAACTTTGTACAATCTGAAATATCAGGAAGAAGTATGCTGGCGTGTGTTTTTCACGATTCCGGAAGAAATCCAGTTATAATCAAAAGGAGCTCAGAGTAAACTCTTGGTTTAAGGAGGGGATATGTCAGATCCTGAACTGAATGCTTTCGATGAGGATGAGGTCAAGGATTGGATTAATCCCGGAATCCCGGGGATAAAAAGCATGCTTGATGGGGCAGGTTTTCCACGCGGGCACACCATACTGGTGAGCGGAGGACCTGGAAGCGGGAAAACCACCTTAGGGATCCAGTTCCTTTATGAGGGTGCTGCAAACTACAACCAGCCAGGAATTTATATCACCCTGGATGAAGATCCCGCTGATATTAAGAAAAATATGTCCTCTTTTGGCTGGGACCTTGAAACTCTGGAGAAGGAGATTCGCTTAATTTTTATCGATGTCTCTCCAGTGAGGGTTGTCCCGACAGACCGGGCGGGTCTGGTACAGCTGGGAATGCAGGAATTTAAACTGGTCAAACTTCTTGAAGCGATCCATAGCGGCATTGATGAAATTGGTGCGGAACGGGTTGTGATCGATCCTGTCACCATATT
The DNA here is from genome assembly GCA_046259385.1 of Anaerolineales bacterium. Classification (GTDB taxonomy): domain Bacteria; phylum Chloroflexota; class Anaerolineae; order Anaerolineales; family UBA4823; genus CAVWDI01. Next base: position 1,253 of record JBJYWI010000284.1, on the reverse strand, counting down.
TATGCTCCAGTACCCCAGCCAGACCGAACGCACCCATGCTCTGCGGGATTTGATTGCAGAGCTTCGCAAGACACCCTGTACCAATCTGCTGATTTCAGAACTGCGCGGAACTGGAATGGATCGTGAATACCAGTTTGAAGAATATCTCTCACAGGGAGTCATCCTGCTGCGCACATTCCCAAGAGCAGATAAGCTTACCCGTATGCTGCAGATAGAAAAGATGCGCGGCGTAAATATAGACCCCCAGCCAAGGCCGTATGAAATCGGTGAAAACGGGATCGAAGTATTCCCCACTCTGACCGCATTTGGATGATCAATGTCTAAGTCTGTCCTGCAGTCTCCCCCGGAAAGAAACCTGATCCTGATAACCGGTCTGCCAGGTGCAGGAAAATCCACATTCTGCCAGCAAATCGCGCTGAAAACAATTGCTGAAGGGCGACCGGTTATTTTCGTCACCACCGAAAGAACAGCGTCAGAATTGACCGCCCAGCTGCGCCGGGGTGGATTGGGAGGGTCCATGCCGGAATTTCTGGCATTTGTTGACGCATACACCGAAACAGTGGGTCTGGTCTGCAGCCAAGACGAGAAGACAACCTGCGCAAACTGCGCCGATTTCAACAGCATGAGCATCGCCGTCACCAAACTCCAACGCCAGCTTCCCGGGGATGGAATCACCCTGATTTTTGACTCCATGACCTCGCCGTACTTGTTTAATGGACTTGAAGTCGTCAAATTTATGCAGTTATTTCTGGCTAAGTTCACCCAGCAGGGAAATTCCGTGGTTGTAACTATAGACGATGGCTGCGGGAAAGAGGCGGATTTAGGAGCTGTAAAAAGCGTCGCAGACGGATTGGTTTCAATTGAATTGGGCAGGAATAAACAAATCTTTCGAGTAACCCGCTACCCTGGACTCTCACCAGGAGAATTTGAATCGCCAATCCAGAAGGATTTTTCTGTCGATTCGGCTCTTGGTGAAATCCTAGATCCCGAGTATTTGAAAGATTTTATGGATAGTTTGTTTTTCAACAAAACCAGATTTCGCCCGAGGCTGGGTGATTATGTCAACCCTTTCTGGACCAAGCTGGTTTACTGGAGTGGGATGCTCTGGGATCCAAAAGGATTTCCAAAACTGATATACGATAACACCAAGGAAGACCAGTCAGCGACCGGTTCAGAGGTTCACAAATCCATTCTGCCCGCCCGGTTTAAACTGCTTTTTTCGTTATTGGATATTTCCCGCAGGGCTGGATTTT
>JBJYWI010000283.1:0-4897 GCA_046259385.1 Anaerolineales bacterium | reverse complement strand
ATAATCCCGGTTACAAATCTTATGTAGGAGGATGGTCTTGGTATTGTGTTGATGCCCATAAAATTCAATAAGAACGGTATTGCTGCTGGTAACATTACAAAATAAGCGAATGCCATACCACCTAAAAAGAAAATCGTTGCAACAGGTATCGCAATTAACCCATATACACGAGACTTTTTATGCAAACCTGGTGCAATAAATAACCAGGCTTCAAGCGCGATGTAGGGAAACGCCACTGCAAAACCAGTGAGAAGTGATACCCTCATCACGGTACTTATCGGTTCTGTCACATCGATAGCAGTCAAGGAGTCGATTCCATATTCCAATGGAAAGGATAGAAATTCAAGAATTTGCCTGTTGAAAATGAATGCGCCGGCAGTTGCCACACCAATTACCAGAACAGACCGCAGTAGATGCTTGCGCAGGGCATCGAGATGGGTAAATAAATCCTGTGGATTCTCCATCGTCTTGGCGAGTGTTTCAGGGAGGGGGGTATCCTCAATTTCTTCTGTAAAAAATTTCTTTAGATTGTTAAACATAGGTTCGAAGTTGAATTAACTAATTTGGATAATTTATTAATTAATAATTCCTGACAATAATAAATTCCTGGTTTTTAGAGGGATTGATTTCAAAAAATCAATCGATATGCTGAATTGTGTCTTCATCATTTTTCTGCGATTTAACATCCGCTTTTGATTCTGGAGGTGAAATCCAATCAGAAAAATTTTGTTCTTCATCTGAAGCATTATGTGTCCCCTCTAAGAACTCAGGTTGGATTGCGCCTGATATCTCTTCCTGAAGCTCTTTCAAATTTAGTTGGCTTTTTATATTTTCCGGGTCAGGCAAATGATTTTTCATATCTTCCAACCCGGCTTCACGAATAAGCCTGTTGGGTAAATTACGAATTTCGCGAGATGTCTGCTGGACTGCCTGCCAGGAAGGTGAAGTAACAATTTTACGAAGGCTGCGGCCTATGGTTCGCCCTGCTTTGGCCATATCCCTCGGACCAAGCACAATTAAGGCAATAATCAAAATAAATACAATTTCAAGCGGGCCAACACCTAGAATATCCATTAATTTTCCAACATTGAGCGAAAATAGGAGGATTTACTGGACTTTCAATTCTTTTTTAATTCCTAGACGAATTTCATTTTGTTGATTGGCTAGGCTGCCAAGAACACCATTCACAAATCTGGGTGAACTATCAGATCCATACATTTTTGATAATTCTACCGCTTCATTAATGGCAACTTTTATAGGGGTTTTATCAAATAAAGCAATCTCCCACAGCGCAATTCGGAGGATATTGCGGTCAATGATAGCAACCTGATCGAGCGGCCATTCAGGAGCGTTAGAAGCGATAAATTTATCTAAGATATTTAATATGGGGAATACCCCGATCACTATTTGGCGTGCGAATTCTGCTATCTCTGGTTCAAGTGATGAATTATCTATTCTCTCCTCAATGACCGAATTTGGATTATGTCCAACAAGGTCATATTCATAAAGAGTTTGTAATGCAAGACCGCGCGCTTTTGTGCGGGGTTTCATTTTATATGTACAAATAACTTTATTTCTCAGTTGTACTAATCTGAGGGTAATCGATGTCTTCTATATGAATGTTCACGCGACCGACCCGCATCCCAACCATTTCCGATATTGCCCGGGCTACTTCAAATTGGACTATTCTGCTTACATCCCGGATATTTACATCGTTTTTCAGTATGACAAACAGGTCAACAGAAACTGAATCATTCGAAATATCCAATCGCACACCCTCTCCGTACCTACGATTCAAAAATCGATTTACTCCAGAAGGTATGTTACTCATCCTGCTGACTCCGGGAACGTCCAGGGTTGTTAAGCGCGCAATAGTGATCAGCACTTCGGGAGCGATGGTTGTTTTGCCAGCTGAATTGCGTTTGACCAATTCCTTTTCACCAGCTGGATTTTTTTTGTCTTCTATTATTTTCTCGGTTAATTGATCGTTCAATTTTCCTCCCAGTTACATCATCATCATTCCGCCATCAACACTTAATACCTGGCCGGTAATATATGCTGCCTCTTCGGAAGCAAAAAATGCGACGGCATATGCGACTTCTTCAGGCTTACCCATCCTACCTACCGGGGTTAAGTTTAATGCCCATTCTTTGAGCTCATCGGGTAAATCAACTGTAAGCGCAGTAGGGATAAATCCAGGAGCGACTGCATTGACCGTAATCTGCCGGGATGCTACCTCCCGAGCCAAAGCTTTTGTGAAACCGATCAAACCAGCTTTTGATGCAGAATAGTTCGTTTGACCTGCCTGACCCGCAAGTCCTGATACAGAAGAAATATTTACAATCCGGCCGTATCTTTGTTTCATCATAGGTCGGATAACAGCCTGTGAACAATTGAATGCCCCCTTTAAATTTACATTCAATACCTGATCCCAATCATCTTCACTGATGCGAATGATCAAATTATCACGGGTAACACCGGCGTTATTTACCAGTATATCAATCTTTCCAAAAGTATCGATGACTTGCTTTACCATACCTTTTGCGCTTTCATGATCCGAGACATCTACCTGCAATCCGATGACCTGATTTCCGAATGCTTCCGATACCTCCCTAGCTGTGTTCTGTGCACTTTTTTCGTTGATATCTGCAATTGCTACGTTGGCGCCCAGCCTGGAAAATTCTTCCACAGTGGCACGACCAATTCCTCTGGAGCCGCCGGTTACAATAGCATGTTTGGTATTCATGTTCATATTTAATATTGACTCCTGAAAAATTAATAAAAAAACGCGGTCAACATTATACCGCGAGAGTAATTCTATTCGTTTTACTCAGAATTATTAATTTAAATTAGTTGCCTAAAAGCTGGATTCAATTTTTTCGAAATCTTCCGGTGAACCAATGGAAATGCCAGTTACTTTGCGATTGATCCTTTTTAATAATCCTGTCAGAACGGAGCCGCTGCCAATTTCAATAAATGTATCAATACCTTGTGAGACCATAAAATTGATACTTTCGTGCCAACGAACCCGAGAATTGAGCTGTGATTTAAGATCTGTGATAATCTCAGCTCCAGTGCTCAGTGGAGCAGCGCATACATTTCCTATGATTGAAACCTTGGGATCAGAAATTGGTGCTTCATCGACAGCCTCATTAAAATCTGATTGGGCGTCTACCATTAATGGTGAGTGGGCAGCGATGCTTACTGCCAGTTTGATTACCTTCTTTGCACCTGCTTTTTCTGCAAGTTGAAGTGATTTTTCTAAAGCTCTGCGGGCGCCGGATATTACTACCTGCCCTGGACAGTTATCATTTGCTACCTGGACGATTTCCCCATCACCGCTTGCATCGTTGCAAATATCTTCAACTGTGAATAAATCCAGACCTAAAATTGCCGCCATTCCCCCAGGATTTGTCTCCCCTGCCTTTTTCATGAAGGTCCCCCGTTTTCTTACCAGATTAAGTGCTTCTTTAAATGGAATTGAATCAGATGCAACTATCGCGCTCAATTCACCCATTGAATGCCCGGCAACCATCCTTGGTTTAAAGTCAGACATTTTTTCTTTAAGCACCTGCAAAACAGCAATTGAATGTATGAGTAATGCGGGTTGGGTATTTATTGTGTCATTTAAATAGTCAAGCGGTCCATGCCAGGCAATGTTAGACAGTGAAAAACCCAACATAGAGTCTGCCTGTTCATAGATTTTCTTTGCCACCGGGAATGAAGATGCCAGATCTAAACCCATCCCGATTTGTTGGGAGCCCTGACCTGGAAAGAGAAAAGCGGTTTTAGATTCTATAAGTTCCATTAAATAGTTAAGCTATTATGGATTATAACAATAAGTCTGAAACCTAGATTTATTCTTCAATATTAATAATTTCGCGTCCCTTGTAATGACCGCAATTTGGACAAACAGTGTGGGGTAACCTCATCTCTCCACAGTTATTACATTGCACAAGATTGCGTGTTTTTAATGCATGGTGTGCACGGCGTCGATCCCGACGACCCTGGCTGACCTTTCTTTTGGGTTGCGGTGTCATAATAAACACTCCAAATTTCTATTTCTCTTGTTTGTAACTTTTGTACAAAAACAGACCTGCCATCCGGCAGGATTTTGAATTATACGAACTACTATTATACCTGTCAAGGAGATCGGAAACCATTGTATTAATTTTATCCATTTCAATTTTTAAGAAACTGCGAATATTTCTCTTGTGGCAGTGAATAATTTCGGTAATTTTAAATTAATTTGAGTCTTTTGAAATAAGTTTAATAACCCGGGTTCCATTGTATGCATAAATAGATTCAAATTTCTGGCTTTGCAATAAAATTTCTGGGGAGAACAGACCGCCTCTGGCTCCAACATAAATATATTTTATGTTCTCTTCAACCAGTATATCGTACAAATTCTCGGGCATATCTTTGTACTTCGAAACACGATGAAGAAAACTATTTGTATCCCAGACAATATTTGTCTCCTTATCAAATCCATACAAAAGTGTGGGAGGCATGGTTGGTCGTCCAGCAATTGGAGATATCCAGTATCCGCCATCCGTTCCTGCGTATAGACTATACGCCCAAGGGAAAAAATTAATTAAAATAACTTCATCCTCAGGCACGTTTTCTCCGATCCATCTTATGCCTGGTAGATCGGATTTTTTGAGCAGAACGGTTTGCAAATTGAGTATTGGTAATATGTTCTTAATGCCTAAAGTGATTACTAATAAAATTGCGAGCAATAAAATTACTTGGTTAAAAATTTTTTGCTTAACCGGGATCAAACTATTAAAAAAGGGAATGATCTGAGAGATTAAATATCCACCCGCAGCGGAAATTGGAATAAATAAAAATATTTGAACTGAAGTGTTATTAATAAATCCCCTTCCGGGCAGTGGAA
>JBJYWI010000282.1:0-2846 GCA_046259385.1 Anaerolineales bacterium | reverse complement strand
CCAGGGTTTGGTCAGCGAAGTAGGTTATGCCCCATCTTCAAGCGGAAGGCGCGCAATTCTCCTTGAAATAATTGAAGATTCCAAACAGCTAATTGGAATTGATTTATCCAGGCAGGATTTTCGCGGCGCCATTGCTGATCTACGTGGAGAAATTAAATACCGGATTGATTTACCCTTGGATAATCGGGATGGTGACGCCGCGTTGGCAATGGTTTATAAACTAGTTGACTCCTTGATCGAAAATGCCTCCAGCCCCTTGCTTGGCATTGGAATCGGCTCTCCTGGTCTGGTTGATTCTCATAATGGAGTGTTACAGCAATCTGTAAATTTAAATTGGAGATACATCCCATTCCGAAATTTACTTCAATCGCGCTATGATCTTCCAATCTACATGGCGAATGATTGTCAGGTAGCAGCGCTTGCTGTACATACATTTAATAATTCTTATAAAGATGAAATTCCACTTATTGTGATTAATGCAGGCTGGGGTGTGGGTTCTGGAATCATTCTGAACAATCAGCTCCTGCACGGATATCCTGTCGGCGCTGGAGAAATCGGTCATGTAACTGTTGTAGAAAATGGTGACCTTTGCGCCTGCGGCAATCGAGGTTGTTTGGAGACTGTCGCCAGCAGCCGGGCGATAATAAAACGGGTCAAAAAACTTATCGAAAACAATCCCGGCTCGGTTTTAAATAATCTCGGTCAGAGTCCAGAACAAATTATGATGGAGAACGTCATCCAGGCATTCAATGCCGGTAATGAACATGTTCGTGGGATAGTTTATGATGCTGGTAGAGCATTAGGTGTCGCTGCAGCATATTTTGTGGGAATTTTTGGGCGTTGTCGAATTATGGTCAGGGGTGATGTTTCCCAATTCGGACAGTTTCTTATTGATACGATGTGGGAAGAAATGGAAAAAAGGACCCTTCCAACTCTAGCTAGAGTTTCTTCTATAGGCATTTTGGAAGTAGGTCCAGACATTGTTATCAAAGGAGCTACAGCATTGGTCCTAAAACACGAACTCGGGGTTTTGTAACCCAACAAGTTCTCAAAATGAGTACTCTAAGCTTTGAAACTCTGCGTATGCCAGCCGCCAGATTGGGTTCTGATAACCCTCTCCCGCCACTCTACAACCAGCAAAATCCGATTAATTTTAAGAAGATATCTGATATTCCCGCTGAAATCGTTGAGAAATTTGATTACGGTTTCCTGCCAAATAATGCCCCTTACACGTTCCAGGAAGATTACTCCCGCCAGCTTATACCCACAGATTTCAGGGTTGCTGTATTGGAAAATGAGATTCTAAAGGCTGTTTTTTTGATTGAATTTGGCGGGCGTTTGCGGTCTTTATTCCACAAACCCTCAAACCGTGAACTTTTACTCGTTAACCCGGATTTTCAGTTAGCAAATTTGGCTATCCGCAATGCCTGGTTCTGCGGGGGCATTGAATGGAATATTGGGACAATTGGTCATTCGCCTTTTACCTGTTCCCCGTTGTTCACGGCTCGTATGATGCGACCAGATGGTACTCCAGTTTTACGTCTGTATGAATGGGAACGCTTTAGACAGGTTCCTTTTCAGATCGATTTTTATTTACCGGATGAATCACACATGTTATATGCGCACGTTTTGATTAATAATCCTAACGATCATGATGTACCAATGTATTGGTGGTCAAACATCGCCCTCCAGGATGAACCGGGATTGCGAGTTATCGTCCCCTCAGATTCCGCATTATGTTTAGGTTGCCGGCAGGATGAATTTATTAAGATTCCTATTCCAGATTTCAAAGGGATCGATATTACTTATCCAGCTAATATCAAGCATGCGTCCGATTTATTCTACGAGATTCAACACAATAATCGACACTGGGTTACAGCCGTAAATAAAGATGGAAGAGGGCTTGTGCAAATCTCAACAAACAATTTGATCGGCAGAAAACTCTGGGTCTGGGGTTCTCAGCGCGGAGGAAAAAATTGGCAAAAATTCCTATCACCCGGAGGAAAAGATTACATTGAAATCCAAGCGGGAATCACCCGCACTCAGTTAGAGCACAAACGCCTGCCAGGCAAAGCACAATTATCCTGGTTGGAGGCATATGGTCTTCTCGAAGTCGATCCTGAGGTTGCTCACGGGTCTCATTGGGCAAAAGTTGTAAATCATGTGGAGAGCGAATTAGAAATCCTCGTTCCAGAAGCCAACCTTATCTCTGAGTACCATATAGCATTGGATGTAGCGCGTTCACCAGCCAAGCGGATTCTTCAACTCGGATCTGGTTGGGGTGCACTAGAAAACCACCGGCGTGAAGCTGCGGGAGAACAATCGATATCTGCACTGGGCACAGACTTTTCAGAAAATTCCCTGAGCAAAGAACAAGCCCCTTGGATAAATTTAATCAATAAGGGTACTTTTCCATACCAAGATCCAGACTTAGCCCCAGGGGGATATCTGGTAGGTGAAAAATGGCAAGCCATGCTGGAGGAGGCAATTATTACTGGGCCGAGCCTGAATTGGTTTGCATATTTTCATCTCGGGGTTATGCGCCACCATGCTGGAGACTTTAGAGGTGCGCAAACTGCTTGGGAACATTCGGTAAATCTTACCTGGTCAGCCTGGGCAGTCCGCTGTCTGGGGATTGTTGCTTGGCATGAAGGTCGGTTTGATGAGGCGCTGGGATATTTATTGGCTGCTTATCGCAGCCAGCCTGATCTCGTTCCGCTTGCAGTTGAATGCGGAAAATGTATGATTGAAGCAGAACAATACCAATTGTTTTTTCAATTCTTTCATGATCTTCCAACTTCAATGCAAACTTTGGGGAGGATGCGTCTGTTAAATGCACAATCAGC
>JBJYWI010000281.1:0-8948 GCA_046259385.1 Anaerolineales bacterium | reverse complement strand
GGGAAGAGTACTTTGTTGAGATCGTAATTGATCCCTGGTACAGAAACCGGTGAGGAACCTGCAGGCTGAATCTCCCTGAAGAGTAAGTAGGATGCCAAGTCTATGAACTGGGGTGTTTTAGAATACAGCGTGTAATAACCAGTAAATTTTGAAATGTTGGTTGCGTCCATAAAATATGGAGCGTTAAATGAAAAAACAATCAGCCTTTTTTGTTGGATAAGATCTGGACGCTCGTCCAGAAACCGGTTAAGAATTGAATATGAGCCATAATCAATGTCATTATCGAGCATTGAGAATACGATCCAATTCGCTCGCCTCAAATCGATTTCCAGCTGTGACTCACCGGCAATATCATTTAAAATTGCTTGCAGGTCAACTATCGAATAAGAAGACAAATTAAATGATGATACCTGTCCTCCCGCTTGTGGTCCGTATCTTCTAATAACAAATTCCTGGAGTGATTTTTCACCCAATAGAGGTTGTTCAATGCACTGACTGCACTGTTTCGCTTCTCTGGTATCGCTGATGAAAACAATGCGATCGTTTTGATTTGGAGGATCGGGTATAGTCTCATCCAGTTCAATTTCAGTCGGACTAATTAAGGTGGCGCCTTGCCTTGCAACTTCGAATACTATTTGTTGAGGTTCATCAAATTCTGAACGGGGGAGCGGGTATTCAATGGCCCTGCTGAAAGAAAAATCTTTAAGAAGTTTTAATTTAAGATCCAGTATCCGCAGGACAGATTCATCAACTCTTTGAGCGAATGCGTTGTCTTCCCTGTATTTTTGTGTAAAAAATTCAAGTGTTTGAATGGCAGCAGCACTTGAATTCTCATCTTCGCTGGAGTTGAAATCGGAAATATATAACATGTCATTTCCTGCCAAGAATGCGTTCAATGCCACTCTCCGGATGTCAAAATCCTGGTTTGTGAGATCGTAAAACCTTCTGATAGCTTGGCTGCTCAAATTATCGCTGATTAAGACTCCACCATTCTGCCTCCACAAATCCAATTCTGTTAATTCAAGCAGCAGACTTAATGCCTGGGGATCCAGACTTACAGGCCGAGTTGTGGCGCGAATGTTCCCCTGCAAACCCTGATAACGGATATGGGAAGTCAGCAAAGCATCGGTGGTTTCTTCCTGGGATTGCGCATTTCCGGTTGAATTAAAAAATGGCTCCAGATCGAATGAGATCAAATCATCCATAGTTTTTCGAACTGTGGCGACTTCAACCTCAGGTAACCTGTCTGCGCTGCCGTGTCCAGGAAAGTGCTTTGCAACTACTCCAACTCTACCTTCACTTCCAGTATGGATACCTTTTATGTAGGAGGTTCCCATCTCGCTTACCCAGTATGGATCCCCTCCGAAAGTTCTGGACCCAAGATCTTGAGTGTCACCAGTTTGAGGTGTATCTAAAATATCCAGTGAAGGTCCAATCAAAAGGTTTATTCCCAAAGAAGCTAATTCATTGCCAAGAATTACCCCGATTTCCTCGGAAAGTTCTGGATTCCATGTTGCACCGAGTGCCATAAGATTGGGTAATTGAGTAATTCCATTAAACACCTGGTCGTAAGGATAACCATCGCCTTCCTGCGGCATCGCAATAAGCAAGGGAATGTATGTAGGGAGAAAAGACGCTTCGCTCGAGGGATCATCAAGTGTTTGCTGGGATGAATTCCATTCAACCTGTTGTAATTTGCGTGTCAGCGACCTTAATTGACGGGTTGTTTCTTCAGGAGATTGGCTAATGTGTGTTAAATTGTCTTTTTCAGCCAGGATAATCACATTGCCGATATGGTAACTGGTTATTAATTCATTAATTGTAGATTCTGGTCCAACATCTGTCCCCTCAAATGCAATTAAAAATATTTGGCCAATTTTTTCTTCCGGGGTCAAATAGCTTAGTAATTCAATCGATTGTGATTCTGGAGTTGTGGTGATTGTTTGGGCAAATGAACCAGCCACCGGCATGATGGAATTAATTACCAATAATATTAAGATGACTATTCTGATCAAATTTCGGATTAAATCAAGTCCTGAATTCATTTTTTTAATTTTACTTAATCCCGATAGAAGAGAAGGCAGAGAGAATTATTTTTCGAACTTAATAATATCTCTGATTAACTCTTTCCGAGCCGCTCCACCCAACATTTCAAGGCGTCTGATTCCAAACGGATCAACTTCTTCTCGAAGCAATTTTATTTCTTTCTCGGATGGCATTTGTGTTTCAATTAAATCAGGTGAAATATCAAATTCAAATCCTGTTCGCATTCTTATTTGATTGAGGGTTACACCTGGGTGAATTGTTGTTAATCTCATACGATTATTGGTTGGCGAATCTCCCCCGTTAAAATCAAATTGTCCATAATTGGTTACAAGGTATGGTGGTCCCTCACCTAGTTTGCGATTGGGATTATGTCCTAAACCTGATAAAAAATCGAGGTTAGGCACAAAAGTTGTTCTTGAATGGCGGGGTACATAAAGGTAAGTATTTGAGATGTATGTGGTCAGATCTGGGATACCTCCAGTTCCAGGTAGGCGTAATCGAGGTGTGTGGTAATTCTTACCAAATGCGATGTTATTAAAATTGCCATGCTGATCAATTTGGGCGGGCCTGAAGAATTCCTTTGGTTTCATTTTTGGCAGCATTTCCGCTGCAGCTCTTGCAAAGCCAACGTTTTTCATTGACCTGTCCAACCATAATTTTTCGATTCTAGTAATACTAATTGGGGCAGGATCCCTACAAATCCCCTGACCGATTGCTGACATGAAATATAGATTGGGAGCATGTGTATTTCGAGCTAGGAGATAAGCTACCGCAATTAGCGGAGTCGCCAGGCCTTGAGCGACAATCTCACCATCCTGAATCTGATGTGATATACATACCGCCATATATTCATCAATAGTTACATCCATAAGTTTAGAGTTCAATCTTAAAAAAGTAAATTTAGAGGGTCGTAAAGCTGAATCATAAGTCTAATTGACACTTATTGCAAGTTGATCAACCGGCATATATATGCTGTTTAACAAGAATTGGATCATCAGTGAAAATCCCATCTATACCGTAATCCGCTAATTCATTAATGTCCTCAATGTTGTTCACGGTATATGCAAATACGCTTTTATTTTTATTGTGATATTTCTCAATCAACTCTTTTGAGATATCCCTGAAATCGAAATGAATGCTATCAAAATTTATTAATTTCTCAAAGAAAATTTCAGATAAAAAATTATATTTCCCTGGTGGTACAAGGAAACCCAATTCAATCTCCGGAGCAGTTTGACGAATGACCATTAAATCCAGCGGGTTGAATGAAGATATTAAAGTATTTTCGATAAGCTCATTCTCTGAAATCAATTGCGCTATCATTTTTGGAAGCCGTGTATGGAAAAGTAAATGGTTTTTAATCTCGATATTAAACAATGTGGAATTTCCAAACAAAGAAATAATTTCCTGTAAGGTTGGTATTTTTTCGTTCTTAAAAAATGGATGATAATAACTCCCAGCGTCCATCTTCTTTAAATCATCCAAGCGTAGTTTTCTTACCTTCCCCCGAAAATCAGTTGTTCGATTAACTTCTTTGTCGTGAATAGCGACAACCTGATGATCCTTGCTTAATCGGACATCAAATTCAATTGCATCCGCATTTTGTTCTATCGCAAGTTGAAAAGATGAAAGCGTGTTTTCTGGAGCGTATGCACTCGCACCACGATGCGCAATCACAGCAGGTTGTGGGAGAAGTTTTAGCATTTTAAATTTATTTTATTTCAGCATCTATCGGTTACTTTGTAGGAATTTTTTCGGATTATAATTGACGAATGTTTTTGAGTGTAATTATCCCAGTATTTAATGAATCAAATACGATAGAAGAGATTCTTAGAAGAGTAATCGATACTGACCTGGTTGATGAAGTCGTTATTGTTGATGATGGGTCCACAGATGGGACTAGGGATATATTGGCGCGATTGGATGGAAATGAGCTAATAAAAGTTGTTTACCATGTTGAAAATAAAGGAAAAGGACGAGCTGTTGTTACCGGATTTAATAATGCGACTGGAGATGTGATTTTAATTCAAGATGCGGATCTCGAATATGACCCGCGCGACTATCCCGCACTTTTGCAACCAATAGAAGAAGAAATTGCTGATATAGTGTACGGCTCACGATTTCTAGGGGGGCCTCGCAGACCAACCATGTTTTGGCATATGGTTGCTAACAAATTACTTACTTTGGTTACAAATATTCTCTACAATAACATACTAACGGATATGGAAACCGGCTACAAAGTATTTCGCAAGGAGGTACTGAAAGGTATTACAATACACGCGAAAAGTTTTAATTTTGAACCGGAATTTACTGCAAAGGTATTAAAACGGAAATTCCGAATTTATGAGGTTCCAATTAGATTTACACCGCGAGATTACGGAGAGGGAAAAAAGATTAAGTTAAGAGATGCTTTTGAAGCCTTCTGGACATTAATAAAATTTAGATTTGTTGAATAGTCAATTAAGTGCCTGGTTTGATGTCTTTAATATTTAACTGGAGTGTACTTCGTCCATTGTATTCATTCAATTCAAAAGTATAGATAATATTGATAAAATCTGGTATTACATCCTGCCAGTAACCCTGTCGAAAAGCAATTGCATCATATGTAATATGCCCATCTGAAAGAATTAACTTCAGGTGTTGTTTTTCTTTTCCAACGGTCCGGCTGTGAAGAACCCGCACAGCAAATGAAGCAAATTGGGCAGGAGGATTTCCCCTCCCGGTTGGTTGTAGATGTTCTAATTTTTCAATTAGTTCAAAATTTAAGTCTGATAATTGTAAATCGATATCTGCTTGGATTGTCTCCCGTAAATCTGATGTGTCTAATTCTTTTTCAGCAATTACTTTCATGCGATAGAACAAGTCTTGAATCTGATCGTTTTTAATAGAGAACCCCGCTGCAGCGGAATGCCCTCCGTAGCGCACAAGCAAATCAGAACATTCTTCTAGAGCGTTTGTTATATGAAATTCGGGGATACTTCTGCAAGAACCACGCGATATTTCTTCACTCTGAGAAATTACAATTGATGGCTTATAGTACTTTTCGGTGAGGCGGGAAGCTACTAACCCGATTATACCTTGATCGTATTCTGAACCATGAACAAATATGAACGGTATGTCAGGGTCAGTTTTTTTCATGAGCTGTTCAGCTATCTGTTGCTGTTCTCTCATTCTTCTTTGGCGTTCTCTGTTAGAATTCTCGAGTTTTTGGGCTAATAAACCTGCTGTAAACTGGCTCTCTGTTAAAAGCAGATCTAGGGAAATTTTTGCATTATCGAGACGTCCAGCAGCGTTTAATCTAGGCCCAAGGATGTAACCTATCGAGCTTGAATTAATTCTTAATCGATTTTGACCGGATACACCTATTAAGGCTTTTAAACCAGGTCTATTCGTATTGCGCATTTGAATAATTCCAGTACGAACCAATGATCTATTCTCTCCTTGCAATGGAGCTAAATCTGCAACCGTACCTAATGCTACAAAATCGAGATAATTATCAGGATTTGGCAGAACCGATTTGCCATTTGAGTGACTGTTCAATTTATCTAGCGCACAAACCAATTTGTAGGCCAATCCCACTCCGGCGAGATCCTTTTCAGGATAGGGATCGTTGAATTGTCTTGGGTTGATGACAGCAACAGCCTCGGGTATATTTTCTCCGGGTCTGTGGTGGTCTGTAATGATCATATCTAATCCAAGTTGATTAGCGTAATCAACTTCTTCCAGTGCTCGAATACCACAATCAACTGTGATGACCAGTTGGATGCCTTGATCTTTTAGGTATTTGATTGCTTCCGGATTTAATCCGTAACCCTCTTCAAAACGGTCAGGTATATAACTTTCTACTTGTGCTCCAGCCAGTTTAAGCGACTGTGTCAGGAGTGCTGTCGCGCTTACACCATCAACATCATAATCCCCATATATAGCGATTGATTCGTTATTTTCAATTCCTTGTAAAACCCGATCAACAGCTTCGGCCATGGTTAACAAATTATAGGGATCAGTATCTGGTGGTAATTTAGCGTTAATGAAATTTTCAGCTTGCAATTGTGTGGCAATTCCCCGGTTGAATAAAATCTGCCGAATTATTGGGTCATATTCCTTTAATGCAATGTCTACTTCATCGGTAATTGGTTTTGCGATTGCCCATCGTTTAACTTTCATATTCATCTTAAAAATTTCCGCTTTATGTAGGTATTTCTATAAATACATATGGATCACAGACCAGCAATATATCCCCGCATTAATCTATATACTATTTGTCAATTGAAATCAGTATAGCACAGTTTATGTGCCATAAAAGATTATTAGAGCGGGTTTGAATGCAAGTTGACGGGATAAATAAAGGCTGCTATTATCTCCAACGGAATGGGTAAAAACAATAAGAATTGGCCTGAGCAAGCCAAAGAAGTGCTGCGAACTTATACGTTTTGGTTAGTTCCAGGTGCTGGAGTAAAACGCTGGTTTATCTTGATTCTGTTAGGGACAACCCTTATAAGCATTGGTGTGGCTGTGGTTGTTTTAGATGTTTATCGTTCGTCACCTGAAACGTGGTGGTTACCCATATTGTCCACAGTTTCATTGCAGTTTTTGGCGCGCCCAGTAAGAGCGCTTATATTTGGGGGATTAGGAATAGGAATATTGCTCTTTGGAATCCGGGGGTTGAATAGATCCTTGATGAAACCATTTGTCATTCCAGGCAAGGGGGTCGCAGACACCATTCGAACCCATAGACAGCGGGAAAGAGGTCCACGTATCGTTGCTGTGGGAGGCGGACATGGACTTGCTACTCTGTTACGAGGTCTAAAAACCTATTCTCACAATTTGACAGCCATTGTCACTGTAGCTGACGATGGTGGATCATCCGGGAGATTACGAAGAGGACTTGGCATATTGCCTCCTGGCGACATTCGAAACTGTCTTGCTGCATTATCAAATGATGAAGCTTTTATGGGTCAGTTATTTCAGTACCGTTTCCCAGATGGGCAGTCCGGTCTTGAGGGGCATTCTTTTGGAAATCTTTTTATTACTGCCCTGGCTGAAATTACAGGTAGTTTTGAAGAAGCGGTTGCTGAATCAGGTCGGGTGCTGGCTGTACATGGAAGAGTACTGCCTTCCACTATTCACAACGTACAATTAATAGCTGACGTCATGCTCCCGCATATGGTTGGCAAATTCCGGGTTGAAGGAGAAAGCAAAATCCCTGAAAGCGAAGGCAAAGTTCATCGGGTATGGTTAGAACCAAATAATCCACCAGCCTATCCAGATGCAATCAAATCGATACTGGCGGCTGATATGATAATTGTGGGACCAGGAAGTTTGTTTACAAGCATCATCCCGAATTTATTAGTACCGGATATATCTGAAGCGATAAGAGCCAGTAAAGGTTTGAAGATATTTGTTTGTAATGTCGCAACCCAACCTGGCGAAACTGATGGATTTTCATGCGAGGACCATCTTCGCGCATTGGATGAACATTCTGTAGGCGGGATGTACGATGTTGTTGCTGTGAATGATAATTTTTCAGGAAATTTGCCAAAGAATGTGGATTGGGTAAGGACGAAGGCCAATGAATCTAATAATTTTGCAATTTACACGTCCGACCTTGTGGACAGTATCCATTCCTGGCGTCATGATTCACATAAATTAGCAGAAGTAATCTTGGATTTATATCAGGAAAAGACTGGACCTCTGGTAGAATAGTAAGTTGGCGATTGTATAAAAATAATTGAAGTTGTTGTGCATAGCCTTGTAAATCACAATAGCTAGCTATTTACAAAAATTTTGAGATTAAATTAAATATTTGGAGGCATTTCATGACAGTGAAAGTCGGGATTAATGGATTTGGTCGTATTGGACGTCAGGTTCTTAAAGCGATTCTAGAAGAATACGCTGGTGAACTGGAGGTGGTCGCATTTAATGATATTGGCGATCTAAAAACAATGGCTCACCTTTTTAAATACGATTCTAATTATGGAAAATTTGATGGTAGTGTTGAAGTGGATGATGATGGACTTATTGTGAATGGCAACAACATTAAAGCATTCAGTGAAAAAGATCCAGCACAATTACCCTGGGGTGATATAGGTGTTGATATTGTTGTAGAAGGAACAGGATTATTCCGGAAAAAGGAAGATGCAGAGAAACATATCACGGGTGGAGGCGCGAAAAAAGTGATTATCACCGCCCCTGCGAAAGGAGATCTATTGACGGTAGTTCTGGGGGTGAATGATGATTGGTATGATCCCAAAAAACATCATATTATTTCCAATGCATCCTGTACTACAAATTGTCTTGCACCAGCCGTGAAAGTGGTTCACGATGCATTCAAAATCAGAAGAGGCTTTATGACTACCATCCATTCGTATACGAATGATCAAAAGATTCTGGATTTACCGCATAAAGACTTACGCAGGGCAAGGGCAGCAGCAATAAGCATCATCCCAACAACTACCGGTGCTGCCACTGCATTAAAACTGGTTATTCCAGATCTTGAGGGAAAAATTGATGGTTATGCCTTGCGTGTGCCCACACCTACTGTCTCAATTGTTGATTTAACAGTAGAGCTGGAATCCTCTGTTACAACTGATCAGTTGCATGAAGAATTCCGTAAAGCTGCCGCTGGGTCATTAAAAGGAATACTGGATGCTGTTGATGAACCTCTGGTAAGCATTGATTATAAAGGCAGCAATATCAGTTCATCTGTTGACCTCCAGTTTACAATGGTATTGGGCGGAAAAGAGGAAAATCTCGTTAAAGTCGTTACCTGGTATGATAACGAATGGGGCTATTCCGTCAGGACCGCCGATTTGGCTGCTTTGATAGCCAGAAAAATGTAGAAAAAGCACAAGCAACTGTAATAAATATATTCTGGAAAACGTGAAACGATCGTTGTTTCACGT
>JBJYWI010000280.1:0-3980 GCA_046259385.1 Anaerolineales bacterium | reverse complement strand
TTGGCAATCTTCTTCGTAAATCAAGTCTGGATGAACTGCCGCAGTTATTCAATGTCATCAAACGTGATATGTCTCTTGTTGGTCCGCGGATGATTTCACCACAGGAAATGGAACATTTTGGAAAATGGGGCATGAACCTTCTCACCGTAAAACCGGGCTTAACGGGATTGTGGCAAGTCAGCGGTCGTTCGGACACAACCTATGAAGAGCGTGTGCAATTGGATATGTATTACATTCGTAATTGGACTATTTGGTCAGATATCTTCTTGCTTTGGAAGACAATCCCCGCGGTTATCAAAAGAAGTGGAGCCTATTAATAATTAAGGATGCTAAGAAAAGTAAGTATCCAGATAGCTCATTAAATTTATATATTGGCATTTAGGAGTTTATTAAAGTGAAGATTCTTGTTACTGGGGGAGCAGGTTATATCGGGTCCATCGCGACAGAGCAGCTAATCGCGAAAGGTTATGATGTTGTGGTCTTTGATAATTTGTACCAAGGCCATCGCGATGCTGTAAGCCCTGATGCTACATTTATTGAAGGGGATCTGGCAAATCCTCAGGCATTGGAGAAGGTTTTTTCACAACATCAAATTGATGCGGTGATGCATTTCGCCTCTTATACATTAGTGGGCGAGTCTGTAAAAAAACCGTTTCTTTACCTGGGTGACAACATCACCAATGGCTTGAATTTGTTGCGAGCGACCGTGAATCATGATGTTAAAAAATTTATTTTATCGTCAACGGCTAATTTATTTGATGACCCTGAACATATGCCGATCACGGAGGATGAACGCATTGTTCCAGGAAGCCCATATGGTGAAGGAAAGTTCATTTTGGAACGTATGCTTCACTGGCTTGATCGTACGCAAGGTATGCGTTTTGCAGCTTTGCGCTACTTCAATGCCGCCGGCGCATCCCCTACCTATGGCGAGGATCATGATCCTGAGACGCACTTGATTCCTTTAATTTTGCAGGTCGCTCTCGGCCAACGGGAATACATCGAGATTTTTGGTACCGATTATCCAACTCCGGATGGTACGTGTATCCGTGACTATATTCACGTTATTGATCTTGCTCAAGCCCACATCCTGGCCTTAGAGGCTTTGGAAAATGGAAGCCGCATCTACAATCTGGGAAATGGGCAGGGCTTTAGTATTTTAGAAGTAATCGAGACAGTGCGAGTTGTTACAGGCCATCCTATCCCAACTGTTGCCGGACCACGGCGTTCAGGCGATCCGGCAATTTTAATTGCCGGCTCTAATAAAATTCGTGAAGAATTGGGTTGGAAACCCCGTTACCCTGAATTAGAGACCATTGTTCAAACTGCCTGGCAATGGCATCAAAAGCACCCAGATGGGTATCTAAGCTAAATCGAGTGTTAATTCATGATTATTGTCCAAACCCCGCTACGTATTAGTTTTTTTGGTGGCGGTACTGATTTTCCGTCATATTTCCGCTCAAACGGCGGTTGTGTTCTTAGCACAACCATTGATAAATATATCTTTATCGTCATAAAGAGCCGTTTTGATGAGAAGTTGCGCCTCGGTTACACCAAAACTGAAATGGTTGACCACCTCGATCAACTAGAACACGAATTGATCCGTGAAGCTTTGAGGAAGACGGACATAACAAAAGGGGTAGAAGTAACAACTCTAGGTGATATCCCATCTGCCGGTTCCGGACTTGGTTCATCCAGCACGGTGACCGTTGGGTCGCTCCACGCCATGTACACTTATCAGGGCCAACTGGTGACTGCTGAACAATTAGCGGTTGAGGCTTGTGACATTGAGAGGAACATACTTGGCGCCCCAATTGGAATTCAAGATCAATATATCGCAGCCTTTGGTGGCTTACGTTTTATAGAATTTGAAAAAAGCGGCAATGTTAAGATCAACAAGATTCATCTCGATAACGATACATTCCGAAAATTAAACGAAAACACCTTGCTCTTCTATACGGGTATAACGCGGAGCGCGAACAATATCCTCAAGGAACAAAAGAAAAACGTGCAACAGCGGCTCGCTGTCTTGGATGAAATGAAGCAAATCGCACATACCGCGCACGATGAATTGTCATCCGGGAATATTGATGCAATTGGCGAACTGCTTCACGAAAGTTGGTTATTGAAAAAACAACTTGCCAGCGGCGTGAGCAGCGGCGAGATCGACGAAATGTATGAAGCAGCTAGAAAAATGGGCGCGGCAGGAGGTAAGGTGGCTGGTGCCGGCGGTGGTGGTTTCTTGCTTCTTTATTGTCCCCACAGCAAACAAGCGGCCGTTCGCGAGGCGCTCCACGGTTTAAAGGAATTGCCTTTTTTGCTCGAGAATGATGGCTCCAAGGTGATTTTTAACACCAGGAGATCATAGGAGAAAGAGAATTATGGAAAATCCTATCCGTAAATACGTAATTGACTTGCAGAAAACGCTTGACTTATTGCCGATGCAATCGATCTATGATGTAATCCAGGTGTTACACAACGCACGTCTTCGAAAACAACAATTATTTGTCCTCGGCAATGGTGGCAGTGCCTCAACCGCTTCTCATATCGTTTGTGATCTGGCAAAGAATACTCATGTCGTAGGAGTACCTCCAATTCGTATCTTGGATATGATCGATAATTCGGCCGTTTTTTCCGCTTATGCGAACGATGAAGGTTATGAAAATGTGTTCGCCCAGCATCTTAGCAACTTTGCTAATTCTGGAGATGTTGTAATTGGTATTTCAACCAGTGGCAAGTCCCCCAATGTCCTGCGAGCTATCGATAGAGCCAATCAATTGGGTGCAGTTACCATAGGTTTCACCGGTTTTGATGGGGGGCAGCTGCTTGGCTTAGCGTCTATGAATATTCATATCGAAAGTGATAATATCGAGCAGGTTGAAGATATTCACTTGATCCTAGGCCATATAATTACCGTGAACTTACGCAATCTGGCGGTTGAGAGTGTAAGTAAGAAAAACGGGCAATACGCTGCCGTTAATTTATTTTGAAAGAAATGGGCAATACAATAGTTAAGAGTAACGGTTGAGATATTGAGGTTTCAATGGAAATAAAGACATTCATTGCACCTTTACTGAAGTGGTGGTGGTTAATACTACTGGCCGCTGCTTTGGCAGGTGTATCAAGCTTCTACACAGTTCGCAACGAGCCGGAAATTTACCAGGCTCGATCTACCCTTATGACCGGCCGTCCATTCGATAATCCGAACCCGGATGGAAATCAATTTTACTTAAGCCAGCAATTAGCTGCGACTTATGCTGAGATCGCAAAAAGAGAGCCGGTTCGATTAGCAACGATGACTGCATTGGGCTTAGATCGTCTCCCAAAATATGATGTCGAAGTTTCTGATCAAGCGCAATTAATTGAAATTTCGGTTACCGACACAGATCCAGAACTCGCACAATCTGTGGCCAATGAACTGGCTAATCAGTTGGTGTTATTAAGTCCAGGTAGTACAGGTCCCGAAAAGCAAGAGACAGCTACTTTTGTTAACAAGCAGCTGGTCAATCTTGCTACACAGATTGAACAAACGCAAGATGAGATTTCGGTCTTAGAAGAGCAATTAGGTGAATTGTTCAGTGCGCGGGAAATTAAATCAATGCAGGACCAAATTTCCGCCCTCCAGACCAAGCTTAGTGTCCTTCAAACAAACTACACTGAGTTTCTAGCTAATTCCCAGCAAGAGGCCACCAACGTACTGACTATAGTTGAGTCAGCATCATTACCTAGAAGCCCCATTGGTCCTAACAAGCCTCTCATCATTGCTCTCTCTGTATTTTTGGGCATGTTGTTTGCAGCAGCAGCAGCTTACGCCATTGAATATATTGATGATTCAATTGAGAACGAGGATGACATCAGGCAGGCAGTCGGACAGCCGACATTGATAACCCTGGAAAAAAGTGGAACCTTCGATACCTCTCATGTTTGGACAATGAAATCGCCTCGCAGCCCGCTCGCAGAGGCATTTCGTGACCTAAGGA
>JBJYWI010000279.1:0-4033 GCA_046259385.1 Anaerolineales bacterium | reverse complement strand
TTACTCCAAATTTTCTAAACGCGTTTCTCCAGGCGGCGATCGCCTCAAGTTCTGATATTGGTTTATCGCTGATCTCAGCAATGGTGGTATCCTGCTGGTCGGAGTACTTACGCAGAAGTTGATCAACCGACAAGTCATTTGAAAGCTTTTCAGCCAGGATAATTCCAGCGCGCAGGTCGGAAAAGGAACTGAGAATCTCTGGATGGTAGATGAAATTTTTCATAGGACTACCTTATTTTAGTATTGAACGTATTACATATCATAAATTAGGATCATTTAAAGATCGTCGGAGTTGGAGCAAAAGGGATTCGAAATCTCAATTGAATTCCATCACGAACATAAATAATTTCCTCGAAATCGACCCTTTGATTGCCTTCTATAATATACTGATTGAGCTCCTTTTCGAAGAAATTGACGATTTTTTCAATTGACTCTCCTGTGATTTTAAGTCCGCCAAAATCCAAACTGACAATATCTGCATCAATCTCTCCATTAATTACACTAAGTTTCAAATCAAAGTAACCAGTGCTTTCAGTCTGGTTATCTCCTGATAATGTGGCATAAACCCGGATGTATCCATCATCAATTTCTATGTTTTCAACTCTTAATTCAAAGCCATCTGGTAGAGTGAAACTCGGTTTACCTACCAAGTTATTAAGGCTTTTCCCACTCAAGTTTATCGTCATTAACTTACCTGAAGAAACGCACACAATTGAAATTAATACCAGTGATAATGGCAAGAATATATATCTGAAAAGAGTAAATTGAGATAACTTTTTCCTCATTAGTTCACTTTCATATGCCTGGATAATTTTTTACAAATTATAAACTCAACCGCCTTATCGATCCAAACACAATAGATTCCGGAAAATTTTATGTGTAAATGATGCTGAGTTTAAATTAAGTCAATTCTAACTGGTAGAATTTCCTTATTACTAAGATGCGAATATTCAATGTAATTCATGATCTAGGAAATAGAAAAATGGAAGAAAAAATATTATCAGATTACCTGGATTTTATGCGAGAAACGACCTATTTGGCAGGTCGCATTACCCTTGGATATTTCAACACAAATTTAGAGATAAATTACAAGACGGATGATTCGCCGGTAACAGTTGCGGATAAAAAAGCAGAAGAATTTATCCG
Organism: Anaerolineales bacterium; assembly: GCA_046259385.1. GTDB lineage: Bacteria > Chloroflexota > Anaerolineae > Anaerolineales > UBA4823 > CAVWDI01. The sequence goes on along the minus strand of JBJYWI010000279.1, from coordinate 2,887 downwards.
CGCTAAGATAGAAACGAAATATCCAAAACACGCTATTGTTGGTGAAGAATTTGGTAACAACGATTCTTCCGATTCTGACCACCGCTGGTTTATCGACCCTATCGATGGTACGAAATCTTTTATTTGCGGGGTACCCCTCTATAGTGTCCTGCTGGGTTTAGAGATAGAAGGTGCAATAGAGGCAGGAGTAGCATATTTTCCAGCCCTGGATGAGATGATATCTGCTGCAAACTCACTGGGCTGCTGGTGGAATGGACGCAGGTGCTTTGTCTCCGAAGTGGATGATCTAAGAAAAGCCACGGTGTCGTTTACTTCACCAAAATTTTTCGAAGAATATAACCGCACTCAGGAATGGGACCGGATAATAAAAACAACCTATTACCAGGCTGGTTGGGGAGATGCATACGGGTATTTACTGGTTGCCACTGGTCGGATTGAATTGATGGCAGATCCCATCATGAACGTATGGGATTGCGCCCCATTGCCACCTATTCTCAACGAAGCTGGAGGATATTTCGGAGACTGGAGTGGAAATAGAACGATTTATGCAAAAGAAGGCCTGGCTACCACAGAAAAACTCCTCCCGTCAGTGCTAGAGTTAATCAACAGGTAATTTATACATGTGAATAAAAATTTAAGGTTAAACAATCCAATTTTATTGTGAGATAGAAATTTTTGCTGTGCATATGGGCTGGCCGATTTCATCACCCGGTTTGACCACCAATGTCCAATCTGATCCTTCCGGGTTGATATCGAATGCCAATTTTGTCCGCCAGAGCCCTCCCGGCTTGATCAGGTCCTGATTCAGGTTCACTGGATTCTCAATATAAAGGTAACCGCTAGCGGCTTTATCCGGCTTAAAGGTTATCTTTTCTTCTCGTGAAAACCCCTCGAGTGAATAATCTTCATCCCATATCTGGATTGGTTGATGAATCCGGTTGCTAATCTCCAAGTCAAGGATCACATAAACACCTTCCGCATGGTGTTCAAACATATCCCGAGTTTGTACAGGATAATTTGGTACTTCTATAACCATCGGTCCGCATTCTACTGGGTCACCAACCCTGTTTATATTTTCAGATCCATCCTGATTCGATATTTCGTTATCCGTGTTCGTAGTTTCAGACTCATTTTGTTCTCGAGCAGGGTTATAGACCTCTGAGAAGGTAAGTTTATGATGGTTTCGTAGTGTCTTGTAAATATAATTCTGCCATAAGGCGATCATATCCTCCATCGCGTATTCATGTGAACTGAAAGTCTGGATAACCATCCTACCTTCCATACAGTAGACCAAAGTTCCATGGTCATCCACCCACTCTCCACTAGTGCCCGCAATGATTTCAGCTCCTTTTTTACCCGCATCTATCATTAACAAATCACCTTTATCGCCTCTCCAGATTGGCTGTGCTTCTCTCAATTTATTGGATATCTTGTTAGGTTCATTAAGTAAAGGATGATCATTCTTAAGCCAGAAAATAGATCTCATATCGGGATCAAACCAATCTGATTGAAAATTGACCCCGCAGTCATTTAGGAGCGGTTTGATGCGACCTTCAGGAGCATTATCAATATCCCAGAATTCAATAATCAGAGCTGCCCCTTTATTGACCTGATCATGCAAATACTCAAAATATTCTCCGCCAAATTCCTTCCTGGCTTCCGCTGCGGCGATTACCAGATCCCAATCTTCATTTGAGAGAAGCTGGTCCTTAAACCATCCAGTTGCGCTGCCCACATCCAGATAGAAGTATCCTCCTTCATCCAAAGCTCTCTTAGCATACCTGACTTGCCTAGAGCCTGATAAATTTTCGAAAAGAAGAATTTTTGATGCTTTTATCCTTGTTTCTAATTCCGCATCTTGATCGTACTCCTTGATTTTGTGCGGTTCTATCGATGGAAATGGGGTTGAAGGATTTTGTAAGATTTCTGAATTCAGGTTAAATTGAGCATTCTCTGTTTGCCGGATAGAATCACCCAACTTATATTGTTCAGTTTGGGTGAGAGCAATAAGTGTTCCACCAACCCCCGTCTGGCGCACCTGAATCAGTTCCACAGTTTCCTGCAACGATTGTTCTATATTCACAACTTCACCGCAGGCTGTAGCATCAATAACCAGCAGCAAATACAAAACAACCCTTAAACCCTTAAGAACCACTTTAACTATGCGCAATATATGTTGGATAGAAGTCAATTTCAAATTTTAATCAGGCGCGTTTAATGATTTACCTGAAAAACGTAGGACTTCAAGCTCAAAAATTTTTTTATCCATCTTCATACTTTTTCAATACCAAGCAGGCGTTTTGACCTCCAAGACCGAATGAATTGGATAAAACAATATTCACGCTTTTTTCTATCGAATCATTTGGTACATAATTCAGGTCGCAATCTGGGTCAGGATTTTCATAATTGATTGTAGGATGGATAATGTTGTGATTAATTGTCTTAACACTCGCGATCACTTCCAATGCACCTGATGCGCCCATTGAGTGTCCAATCATCGATTTTGTTGAAGAAATTGGAACATTATATGCGCGCTCTTTAAATACATTCTTTATGGCAAGCGTTTCGGTTGGATCGTTGATTTTTGTGGATGTCCCATGGGCGTTAATATAATCAATGTCATCAGGTTTTACACCGGCGTCATTCAAAGCCCAAAGCATCGCTCTACCCGGTCCTGATCCATCAGGTTTCAAAGCAGCCAGATTATAACCGTCCGATGAGGAGGCATGACCTCCAAATTCCGCATAGATATGCGCTCCCCGTGACAAGGCATGATTCAGCTCTTCCAGCACAATCATAGCAGCCCCTTCTGCCAGCACAAATCCCTCCCGCTTTTTGTCAAATGGACGGGAGGCTTTTTCTGGTGTGTCGTTATAACTCACCGGCA
>JBJYWI010000278.1:0-3459 GCA_046259385.1 Anaerolineales bacterium | reverse complement strand
GCTACATTCCCCAAACTTGCCCACAGGAAAGGTATTATTTCCCGGTCGCCAATCTGCTCGCATAAGGAGATCGATTTTTGATAGTGTTTTTCTGGGTGGTCATAATCTGCTATACCCTGAAACAGTAAACAAATCGCCATATACGATTTGTCACCTAATGCTTCGAATTCCGTGAATAATCTCTCCAGCTGATCGAATTGATCATCTAAGTTATCGTAAAAGAGAGATACTAGCCAAAAATTTGTGATCACCAAACCACGTTTGCCAGTTTCGCCCATTTGATTGAACAATGCCAGGCTTTCATCCAGCATAGCAGGAAAATTGTAGCTTCGCTCATCAAGTGTCTGAAGAATATGACCGGTCAGTGCAACCATATTTGTTAATGCCCAGGCGCGCGCCGGGCGCATCGATTGTGAAATGGGTTGGTCAGCCCTGCGCTGCTGCTCAAGCTCCAACAAACGTTCTAACCATTGGAACCCCTCCATGTGACGACATCGGCTCTGCCAAAACCAGAGCAAATCTGCTGCGATGCGCAGTCCAAGTTCCACCCGCTGCATGGGTCCATCTTCGCTGTAGCTCCAGTCCAGTGCCACGCGGATATTGCCCAACTCGCGCTCCAGGCGACGTAGCCATTCGATCTGCCGGTGGGCGCGCAAGTGCGGCTTGGCCCGTTCAGTCAGAAATTGATAGTATGCCAGGTGCCGGTCGCGGGCAGATTCCACCTCACCAGAATAAAACAGCTTCTCGCTGGCATACTGGCGCACTGGCTCCAGCAGGCGGTAGCGAGTTTCAATCTCGGGGTGGTGTTCGACGATCACCAGGCTCTTGGCCCCCAGCTGGTCGAGGATATCCAACACTTCGAACTGCGTTTCGCAGCTGCCTTCAAAGACCGCTTCGGCGGCTTCCAGCGTCCATCCACCTGCGAAGACCGAAAACATCTGAAGAAGATCCTGTTCTCCAGGGGAGAGCAGGTTGTAGGACCAATCCAGGCAGGCACGCAGTGTCTGGTGTCTGGGTAGGGCAGTACGGCTGGAACTGCGCAGGAAGTCGATGTTCTCAGAAAGACTGCGAAAGATCTGGTCGACCGGCAGCGTGCGCACCCAGGCGGCTGCCAGTTCGATTGCTAAGGGGATGCCATCCAACTGGGCACAAACCCGGGCAACATCCGATGCGTTGTGAGCCTCAAGGGAAAACTGGGATTGGACAGCTGATGCTCGCGAGATAAACAGCTCAATCGCCTCGAATTGCCTGATTTGATCGATATCTGGCAACTCTTCAAGATTGGGCACAGACAGGGAAGGTAAGTAGTAGACGGTCTCGCCGGTGGTGCCAAGAGGTTCTCTGGAGGTTGCCAGGATCTTCACTTGCGGACATTTGGTCATGACTGCTTCAACCAGCTGGGCGCAGGCCTCAATCAGGTGTTCACAGTTGTCCAGCACCAGCAGCATCTGGCGAGGACGCAGATAGTCCAGGAGCGCTTCCAAAGCCTGTGCGCCCGTGTCAACCATGATGCCTACTGCCCGTGCGGCGCTTTGTGCTACCTTTTCTGGGTCTGAGAGCGGTGCCAGGTCGACCAGCCAGATCCCGTCCGGGAAGCGCTCCAGCACGGCGCGCGAGACCTCAATCGCCAGCCGGGTCTTGCCGATCCCGCCATGACCGATCACGGTCACCAGCCGGTTGGCTTGCAGCAGTTCTTGCACCTGTCGGATCTCATCCCGGCGACCGATGAAGGATGTCAGTTCCAGTGGTAGGTTGTTCAAGCTAGCAAAAGGTTGGACAGGTTCTGTAGCAGGAATATATTCTGAAATGTTTTCTTCTTTGGTAATTGTCCCTGTCCGGATCTGTTCATACAGGGCGATAGTCTGTGCATCCGGTTCAATTCCCAGCTCAACAGATAAGATATCCTGGCATTTCTTATATTGGGCAAGAGCGACACTTCGCTCATCGTTTATGGCCAGCAAGCGCATCAATTGTCGGTGGGCCTCTTCCAAGGTCGGTTCAAGCTTCAACTGCTCACGGACAATACCAATCGCTTTATCCCATTCCCTCTGTTGTTCATAAGCTTCAGCAAGCTGGTTCAGAGCCCCCAATTGCTGTTTTTTGAGTTCCTCCCCCACAATCTCTGACCAGGTGTCGAATTCTGGACTGTCTTTGAGCGCGAACCCTTCCAGAAAGGCCCCCTGGGATAGGTTCACTGCTGCCTCCAACCGCTGAATCTTGGTCAGATCAGGTCGTTCCTCAAAGACGAGTGATCGAAAGAGATCGACATCCAAGCGATGATCACTAGTTGGATTGAACTGCAGGGTGTCTCCTTCAACGATCAGGAATGGGATGGAGTTTTGGTCTTCTCCCAGCAGCTGGCGCAGTTGAGTCAGGGTATTTCGCAGGCTGGCCCGCGCAGAGCTTTCCAGGTATCCCGGCCACAACAGACCCGCCAACATCGATCTGTGGTGGGGACGCTTCTTTTCTATCGCCAGATACGCCAACAAGGCGCGCACTTTTTTGGTTTTGAATCCGGTGATGGGAACTTCATCCAGCCTGGCTTGAAAGCCACCCATCAGGTTCAGATACAGACGAGCCAATTTCCATATCCTTTCTGAGCAGCCAACCTGGGATCCATGTAACTGTGTGGGGATGGTCTGGCTGGATTATAACACAATAATAGATTTTACGGATATTTTTCATCTATTTTGTGATCATTAAACGCCACTGAGCCATTCTCTTCACGCTGACTGGATACGCTGTAGATAAGCAGTTTATCAAGCACAAGTTGAAAGAGAAGGCTCTGATGAAAAAAATCCTGTTCCTGATGCCCTTGATGATTCTGTTGATCTCCTGCCATGTTTTCGCTTCAGATAAGCAAACCATTACAACGCCTGAAGTTGATTATTCAGACCTGATCCTGCAGGCTACCCTACTCATTGATGTTATAGCGATCCAATCAGATGTTGCCTCCATAGAACGTAGTGTTGGAACTTTGGTGCAATACCAGGGAGAGATGTATTTGTTGACCCACACTCACTATAGCGATTTATTGGAAGATACAAGCACCGTTGCACTGCGCGATAGCAATAACCGCACGATCAAACTGGTATTGGGTTCCGAGTTCAAGCGTTGGATCGTTTATCAGGATCCTGGAACGATGGTACTGCGCGCCCCAGATTTTTTAGCAGAGGCCCTGACACCCGGAAAACTTGAGTATCAGCCCCAGCTGGGAGACTTCGTCCAGCTAATCCATCGCGGCGGACCCAACCGGGACAAAGTAGAAATCCTCTCAGCGGTCATCGAGGAAATCGACACACTCGAGAGTATACCTGTTTACATCCTGCGTAGCCAAAATGGAACATATATCGCACCCGGTGACTCGGGTGGTGGTGTCTGGTTTAATGGTGTACTCATCGCCAACACCTGGGCAATTATTTCAAAAAACTTAGTATCTACCGCTTCCGTTAACCGCGA
>JBJYWI010000277.1:0-9497 GCA_046259385.1 Anaerolineales bacterium | reverse complement strand
GGGACATGCTTTATTGAATTACAGACGAGCACTCAGGTTGGATCCTCGAGATCAAGAAATACGAAACAATATCCGGATCTTGCAAGCTGAGAACAATGATTTAATAAACGAAGCGGCAGCATCAAGAAGCCTGATTTACAGTATCGCGGATCTTACTGGTCGAATATTTTCCTTTAATGAAACTGCTATTCTAACCCTCGGTCTATGGTTTTTAATTTTTGTCTTATTTCTGTTTTTCCAAATGTCAAAAACCTACATAATGCGGGTTATTGTATTTGCTTGTTTATTTATGTCCGCGACACTCTTCTTGATTGTGGGTCTATCTTTAGGAAGTCGAATAATTGTGGAGGAGATCAAACCATCTGCAGTTGTAACTGCTGTAGAAATTCCTTTGAGCAGCCAGCCAGGTGAAGCTTATATATCCGATCATTACCTGGAATCCGGAGCTGAAGTTCTGCTCGTTGATGCTCAGGGAGGTTGGGTTAAGTTATCAACCATGGGAAACACCGAGGAAGGATGGGTGCCCGCAGCATCTGTTGAATTAGTCGCAAATACAACAACGTCTTCAGGGCTATAACGAGTGATTAGCTTTGAAATAGTGAGACTTGATTCAAGGATATAATCGAGTGGATTGTCGCAAATATTGCCTATAAGGATTATAAAAATCCTCTTAATTCTGTATCCTCTGGGCTGCATTATGGCAAAAAAAATACTGGTTGTTGATGATGATACATTATTGCGAAGGAGTCTTAGTTTACAGCTGGAACAAGCTGGATATCAAGCCATTACTGCAGAAGATGCAGAAACAGCAATTGTAATGGCGGAAAGAATCCGCCCAGATCTAATTCTGCTCGATGTGGGATTACCAGGCATGGATGGTCTTGACGCTCTGAAACACTTTCGCAACAAGCTCGATATTCCAGTAATTTTTGTTACCGCTCGCAGGAGAGAAATTGACACTATCCTGGGCTTGGAATTAGGCGCTGATGATTACATAACAAAACCATTTAATCCCGACATATTACTCTCCCGAATAAAAGCAGTACTTCGACGCAGTGAACACAAAACTGCTGTACAAAGGGAAAATCAACAAGTCATTATTGGCGATCTAGTCATCGATCCAGGTGCACATACCGTTTTTCTTTCAGGTAAATCTATCGATCTTCCAGCAAGGGAGTTCTCGGTTCTGCACGTGCTTGCAATAAATGAAGGTAAGGTGGTTTCAACCGACGATCTAATTGCGCAGGTGTGGGGAGCGGAATATGCAGGTGAACCTCAAGTCGTATATGTACACATGCGCTGGTTAAGAGAAAAAATTGAAAAAGATCCAAATAACCCACAGAGGATTATAAATGTGCGTGGAGTAGGCTATAAACTTATAATACCAAAAAGTGGGCAATGAATACACTGCGTAGTCGATTTATTATCAGTCACTTACTACCAATACTTGCGACCGCCCCGCTTGTAGCTGCAGCTCTAACCTATATTATCGAAACCCAGTTCTTTTTAGCAAACCTTTCAAATTCTCTTTCGGAAAGCGCAAATTTGATCAGCGATTTATTTGAAGTACATCCAGAAATCTGGTCAGATCAAGAAGCTGCGAATAAAATTGCAACCCGGTTAAGCTATGATGTTGAAGCCCAGATTGTTCTATTCAGTCCGGATGGGAACATTTTTGCTATTGATCCGGAGTTAGAGAGTCCCCAAGAAATTTGGAAAGAATTTGAGGGGTTAGGGGAAGCTCAGAAAGGAAATCCGAGTATCACCATAACATACGGTTGGTTCACTCAATCCGGTGAAGCATTGATACCGGTTTTTAGCTATGAAAAGAAATTGATAGGGATTATCGGGCTAACACAAACGCTTGAAGGGACTGCATCTCAATTTAGTCGGCTTCGAAATCTTATTCTATTGATACTTGGGCTGGAAATTTTTTTTGGTCTTGGAGTTGGAATTCTGCTTGCCAGCATGCTCCAAAGACCGATAATAAAGACAGTAAATTCTGTAACACATATCGCATATGGGCAATCTACAGAGGAAATTGAGTTAGAAGGACCGCAAGAAATTCAACAATTAATCCAAGGGGTTAATTTCCTAGCCAAACGATTAAAGAATATGGAAGAGATGCGCCGAAGATTGCTGGCAAACCTTGTTCATGAGCTGGGTAGGCCATTAGGAGCCATCCTGTCTGCAATCCACGCCTTGAAACAACCAGCGGGTGAAGATCCAATAATACGAAAAGAGTTGTTGGATGGTATGGAAAATGAAATTTCCAGGATGCAGCCCATGCTTGATGATCTTGCTCAACTGCATGGACAGATTTTGGGAACGCTTAAATTGAATCTAAGCAGAATTAGTCTTAATGAATGGCTTTCTTCAGAAATTCTCCACTGGCGTGCTCTTGCAGTAGATAAAGGACTTTTATGGGAGACCAACATCCAGGAAAATCTCCCTCAAATTGAAATTGATCCGGACCGAATGGCACAGGTAATCGGAAATTTGATCAGCAATGCGATCAAATATACTTCCAGTACGGGGAAAATTGCCCTTACAGCAAAATCTACAAAGGAGAAGGTACTTATTCAAGTCAGCGATAGCGGTCTTGGAATCTCAAATGAAGAACAACAGCGAATTTTTGAGCCTTTTTATCGCAGCAGAGAAAACAAACGATTTCCACAAGGACTGGGGCTTGGATTAACAATTGCGCGTGAGATTGTGAATACGCATGGTGGTAATATCACACTTAAAAGTGTAAAAGGTAAAGGCAGCGATTTTGTAATATCTTTACCGATCAAATAATTTGAATTTTGATGCAAAAATAAAGGATTTTTAATCACCAGCGAGAAGGGCTGCTTTTCGCAGTGCTTCGATATTTTTAGCAATACTGCCGTTCTTAAAGATTGCAGTACCAACCACCAGCACAGTCGCTCCAGCTTTAATTACATAAGGTGCTGTATTTAAATCTATCCCGCCGTCGACCTCAATTTCTACTTTTTCACTCAAACCGGATTTAATTAACCTATTCTTTATCTGCGTGATACGGTTCGCACTTTGAGGGAGATAAGATTGACCTCCAAAACCTGGATTAACCGACATAACCAGAACATGGTCAACATAGGTAAGAGTCTCTTCGATTTGCACAACCGGTGTACCAGGGTTTAACGTGATTCCGGCTGAAATTCCACTTTCTTGAATTTGTTGAATTACTCTCAAAATATGTGGGCAGGTTTCGACATGAACAGTGATATTGTCAGCACCTGCTTCCACAAAATCGTTGATATACCGTTCTGGATTTGTGATCATCAGATGGACATCAATCATTTTATTTTGGTCTTTTGCTATCGGTTTTATTGTAGAAATTACCATTTTTCCAAAACTGATATTTGGAACAAAGTGACCATCCATCACGTCAACGTGCAAATAATCAGCACCTGCCTCAATTGCCTCCCTCACTTGCTGACCAAGTATAAGAAAATCCGCAGCTAAAATTGATGCTGCAATCTTAACACTCATACTTCCCTCTCCAGTATGGTTACACCCATAATGCCTGCTACAATCACTTTGTCTGCCATATCAAGAAATAAACCGTGCTCAATAACACCCGGTCTTTCTGATAATTTGCTTGCCAGATTGTATACATTGTCAATTCCTTCAGAAAAATAACAATGTGCGATGAAATTGTTATTATCCGTCACTATGGGATTTCCATTGTCATGACAGTTCAACACAGCCTCACATCCAAGGCTGTTTAACCACCTTAAAGTTGCATCCGCTTCAAACTGCACAATCTCAACCGGTAATGGACTTTTTATTCCCAATCTCGTTACGATCTTTGATTCATCAACTATCACCAAAAAAATATTTGAAGATATTTCAACAATCTTTTCCCGTAACAGCGCACCACCCATCCCTTTTATCAAGTTAAGATCCGGATCAACCTCATCTGCCCCATCAACTGCGAGGTCCAGAACTGGGTGAACTTTCAGGGATGTTAATGGAATTCCAACCGCTCGCGATTGAGCAGCAGTTGTACTAGAAGTTGGGACGCCAATAATATTCTCAAACTCACCAGACTGGATTTTTCTGCCAAGGAGATCGACAAATATACGCGTTGTTGAACCCGACCCCAGTCCAATTACCATGCCATCCTTGATAAAATCCAATGCCTTTTCCGCGGCTTGTCTTTTTAACGCCATCCAAAATCCCTTTTGATCCTATCGGGCCATTATAAACTGGATTCTGGATAAATTTAATTGTTTTCTGCTTGACAAAAAATAATAGATTGAGTAATTTTATATAGACTGACCGGTCGGTTTATTACAGGATAATCATGTCACAAAAAGAAAATTTAAAGGAATCCAGAAAAAGACAGATCCTTGATGCTGCATCAAATGTTTTTTCCAAAAAAGGTTTTCACGATGCCCGTATGGATGACATAGTGAAACAATCTGGACTCAGTAAAGGAACGATTTACTGGTATTTTAAGAGTAAAGACGAAATAATCACCTGTATACTTGATGATATTTTCACAATAGAATTTACTCACCTGAAGCATTTGCTCTACAGCGACATGTCTGCAAGGGAGCGAATAAAGAAGTTTGCAAAAATTGCATTGGCGGATGTAGAAAATTATTCGATTAATGCTCCAATTATCTACGAATTTATCTCAACAGCATCTCGTGAGTCTTCTGTTAAGAAGATACTTAAAAGATATATGAGATCTTTTATGGAGATACTAGAACCAATTGTTCAACATGGAATCAATGATGGAGAATTTCAAAATATAGACCCACAAGAAGCTGCAATCGCGATAGGAGCAGTCATTGAAGGCATATTTCTTTTATGGATTTATGATTCCGAAACTATTGATCTTGCCATACACATGGAAACCTCTATCGATTTATTGTTGAATGGAATAGTTCGGCCAGGATAACTCCGGACAAACATGATTTTTCAAAGCTGAAAAAATCCAACAAATCTCCCCAAGGGGGTTAAAATGCAACTTCGAATTGAATGTTATTCACCTTCAGTAAATAATTCCCTTAATAGGGATAAATCATAAATGACCAATGAAGTAGATTACACCCGTAAATGGTTTGTATTAGCGGCAGTTGCAATGGGGATCTTTCTGGCAACCATTGATTCCAGCATCGTAAATATTGCTCTGCCGACTCTTGTGCGTGAATTCGACTCGAATTTTGCCGCTGTCGAGTGGGTCGTACTGGCTTATTTGCTTACATTGGCTACATTAATTTTAACTGTTGGCAGATTGGCAGATATGAAGGGAAAGAAACCAATCTATGTTACCGGTTTTATTATCTTTACGATAGGGTCAACCCTTTGTGGACTCGCAAACACAATAACTTGGCTGATCATTTTCCGGGTATTACAGGCTATTGGCGCGACAATGATTCTCGCATTGGGTATGGCAATCGTTACGGAATCTTTTCCGCCAACAGAACGGGGTAAAGCACTTGGCGTCAGTGGTTCGTTCGTCTCTATCGGAATTGTCATCGGGCCAACACTTGGTGGATTAATCATTGATTTGCTTTCATGGAATTGGATTTTCTTCGTAAATATCCCAGTAGGACTTACCGGTATCCTAATGGTTCTGAAATATATACCAAATATAAAACCCGAAGGAGGTAAAAAGTTTGACATTACCGGCGCTGGCACCTTATTAATCAGTCTTCTGAGTTTCCTGATTGCATTAACCTTTGGACAGCAAACCGGCTTTTTGGATTTCCGAGTTTTTGGCTTGTTACTGGTATCAATTCTATTCTTGATTATTTTTGTTTTGATAGAACTTAGAATTGAGCAGCCCATGATAGATCTAAGGTTGTTTAAGAATAAATTTTTCAGTATCAGCCTGGTTACCGGATTCCTAATTTTTTTCTCCATCGCTGCAACATTAATATTGATGCCATTCTATTTGGAAAACAGCCTTGGTTATGAGACTCGCCAGGTAGGATTATTGCTGGCAGTGGTACCAGTAGTTATGGGAATCACCTCCCCCATATCAGGAACGCTTTCCGACCGCTTCGGGACTAGATCAATAGCTGTACTTGGCTTGATTACATTATTGATTGGATACTTCTCGCTCAGCCAGCTCTCTCTGGAAACAAGCACACTTGAATATGTTATTCGATACGTACCTATCGGTCTTGGGATGGGAATTTTTCAATCCCCAAATAACAGCACAATAATGGGAAGCGCCCCAAAAGGCCGTCTTGGAATTGTATCGGGAATGCTAGCAATAAATCGTACAATTGGTCAGACGACCGGAATAGCAATTCTTGGCGCTTTCTGGGCAAGTCGAGTTACTTTATACAATCAGGGTTCAGTGTTAGTGAGCGCGACGGAGGCAGATCCTATCTACCAGGTGCGAGGATTGAATAATACTTTTCTGCTTATTTCCTTGATCATATTGATTGCTTTGGGGGTCAGTATTTGGGGTTTGTTAATTGAGCGAAAAAAAGTATGTATCGCAAAGGAAATGCATTCCTAACTCCGAAATTTTTGTGACAGATAATTATCAGACTCGAATAACAAATAAATTGATTAATCGCAATATTGCACTCCCTCAAGATCACGGATCCTGGGTTTTTTTGCTCAGCCCCCTATTAATCGGGCTATTCGCCGCGCCGAATTGGTCGATTTCAAGTTTGTTACTGATTATTGCTTCATTTTCCGCATTCTTGATTCGCCAACCAATTACCCACCTTATAAAAATATACAGCAAAAGGCGACCTAAAACAGATACAAATGCAGCCGTATTCTGGACAGTAATTTATACGATCATTGGTTTCGTCTGTATGCTCGGATTAATACACCTAGGATTTTCATACATTATGGTTTTAGTTGTGCCCGGAATTTTCGTTTTTATCTGGTATTTATTTCTGGTTAGCAAGAGAAGTGAGAGGAACCAGACTGGGGTAGAGATTGTCGCCAGTGGAGTATTAGCACTTTCCGCTCCAGCTGCATACTGGGTCGGGCTGGGCATAACTGATTTAACGGGATGGGTATTATTTATACTGGTATGGCTGCAGTCCGCAGCTTCAATTGTTTATGTATATACAAGACTAAGACAAAGACAATTGAAAGATAGACCGGAATTGTCTGAGAGATTACGATTAGGTCAAAGGTCATTACTTTACACTTCTTTCAATTTTATTGTTGTATTCATATTTTCTCTGATCGGATTTCTTCCACAATTTCTTCCAATCCCCTATTTTGTACAATGGGCAGAAGTTTTCTGGGGAACTTATAACCCAGCAATTCAAACGAAGCCTACAAAAATTGGCCTCCGGCAACTGTTGGTCAGTTCTATCTTTACGATCTTATTTATCATTACCTGGCGTAGTTAAAACTCATTTTATGGGGGTTAATACTCTTGGCAATACTCTATCAAAGTCCAACAAGATTAGAACTTTATTACTTATCCCTGTCTACATCGCTAAATTCGTAACTAAGATAAACTCAAGGTGTTTTCAGTTTGGAAGAAAGAAATTTAACATTCATTTGAGCACGTGATGATGAAAATAATCCGAATTTATAGCAGATGAAAACGTACCAATGGGAGTATAGAAATGGCAGATGAGATTATCCAGCACCCTGAAGAACCAAATGAATATCCGGAAGAAAAATCTGAAGAATTCTACGATGTCCCAGAAGAACGCGAAATAGAGGAGCCACTGGAAGAAGTTTTTTCCTATGATATTTCAAGCGATGATAAATTATGGGCAGCTCTGAGCTATCCGATTGCATTGGTTGGGATTATGGCGTTATTGATGGAAGATAAGAAAGAACGACCTTTTATTCGGTTTCATGCAGTTCAATCCATTGTGCTCAATATAATTCTTCTGGTTTTAATAATTTTATTAAGCATACCGACATTAGGATGTGTATCCCTGCTGTGGTTGATTACACTCTGGCCAGCTTATGACGCGTATCAGGGCAGATATACTAGGATCCCTGTAATTACAAATTTTATTCTGAAGCAGGGTTGGGCAAAAGACTGATCATTACCCGAATATAAAATTTGTTAGTGTTTGTGCTTGATTAAAATCGACTTGAATTAATCATCTACAAAAGAATCAATTTTCCAAACCAAATTTAAACGACGCAGGTTTATTTTCCCTGCGTTTTTTATTGCCAGTGAATAACCAACCAAAATGATAAAATAAACATTCCACATGACATGCAATAAAGGTTAGCAAATGGCAACAAAATGTAATGGCGCAGTTTCAATTGTATCTCCAAGAGAGACAGTACAAATTCATCTAAATTCAGGCCAGGTATTGGAAGGACCCCGAGGTTGTGAAATCGGTCAGTTTCTGAAAATTATCAAGGAACCAGAAGACCCACCAATTGTTGGCGCTGTCGTCAACGGGGTGTTGCGCGAGTTGACTTATAAAATAGAAATGGATTCCCGAGTGACACCTGTCACTATGGGAGAAGCTGATGGTATGCGAATTTACCGGCGCTCGTTAATTTTTCTCCTTGATACTGCATTTGACCGCATGTTTCCTCAGGCGGAATTACATGTTGACCATTCCATTGCTTCTGGCGGTTATTACTGCAGCGTCGAAGGTAGACAAACGCTATCAAATGATGAATTGCAGGCTCTAGAAAAATCAATCCGCACAATGGTGGAGGAAGACCTTCCATTCAAACGCGATGAAGTACCCCTGACAGAAGCTATCCAATATTTCACTGATGAAGCTGAGCTGGATAAAGTACGTTTGTTATCCCATCGTAAAAAAAACTATTTAACAATGTATGAACTTGATGGTCATTTTGATTACCATCACGGTTATATGGTACCTTCTACAGGTTATCTGCAGTGGTTCAGTCTTGAACCGATGGAATATGGATTTACGCTACGCTTTCCAAAACAGAATCAACCAACCAAGCTGTCACAATTTAAAAAGTATCCAAAGTTATTAGCCACCTTCCGCCGTTACCGAAAATGGCTCTCACTTTTGGGTATTTCAAGTGTCGGTGCATTAAACGATGCAATCATAAAGGACAAAATCCACGAGGTTATCCTTGTATCCGAAGCGCTTCACGAGCAGCGGATAACTGAAATTTCATCCTTTATCCATTCACAAAGGGATAAAATCCGGGTTGTCATTGTAGCAGGACCCTCTGCTTCAGGAAAAACAACTTTTTCAAAACGGTTATCAATTCAATTGCTTGCACATGGAATTGCACCATTTCCGCTTGAGATGGACAAATACTTTGTCGATCGTGAAAAAACACCTCGCAATGAAAACGGTGAATTGGATTTTGAATCAATTCACGCCATCGATTGCGCTAGGTTATCACATGACCTCCAGCATTTAATTGCAGGAGAAAAAGTCCAACTTCCAAGTTTTGATTTTATAACTGGAAAAAGTGTGCCTGGAGAAGAAGTGCAGCTGTCTTCAAATGAAATTATCATCCTTGAAGGAATCCATGGGTTAAATCCTGAACTTATAACAAACTTCCCGTCC
>JBJYWI010000276.1:0-9322 GCA_046259385.1 Anaerolineales bacterium | reverse complement strand
GACGCAAGTCACGAATGTCACGCTCTGGAATAAAACTACCTTCCAGTAGTCCAGCTCGCAACAAGGTCGCAATCCATTCGACATCGCGCATATCCGTCTTCTTTCCAGGCACATTCTTCATATGCCTTGCATTAACCACCAACAAGTGCATTTCATCTTTCAGGGCTTGCTCCAAAACAGCGTATACAGCTAGCCAATAAATGCCAGTGCTTTCCATCGCCACATAGTAACAGTCATAGATCTCGAGCCATTCTCGCAAGGCAATCGAGTCCTTGAGTTGTGTTCCAGACTCCTTGGTTTCGCTGGATGGTTTTAATCCTTCTCCGATAGGACCTTTCAGTAAACATCCGACCATGTTTTCCTTATGAATATCCAACCCGCAACAACATTCCAAGATATCCTCCATATCATTCATGCTCTTTTTGTTAGTTTACAGCAGGGAATGCCGAGATAATCTTGAACTTGCTACACGTGCTGGTTGGTTCAACCACTACAAATCTTTGTGCTCACAGGCAATCGGTTTACGTGACCACTCGGGATGTATATCACTAAGGTACAATGAGACTCTATCTGCTGTAAACTTGAGCATAGCATGATATTTTCATACTTCATTGTGTTAAATATTTACATAGTTCGTTACCATCCGAATTGCTTGAACAAGTGGCAGAACATGGCTAAGACTACCTTCCTGAACTGATCCGCATTGTGATCAACACTGCGATGCAAGCCGAACGCCAGAAGTATCTGGGTATTAGCCCTTACGTCAGGTCCAACGAGCGTCAAGGGCACAGCAATGGATACAAGCCCAAAACAATCAATACTCGGATAGCGCCAATTACTTTTGACATTCCTCAGGTCCAGGAAGGCGGCTTTTGTCCACAGGCACTTGAGAAGGGATTGCGCAGTGAACGGGCATTGGTGCTGGCATTAGCAGAGTTGTATGTGCAGGGCGTGTCCACTCGCAAAGTAGCCGCAACCACCGAAAAGTTATGCGGCAGTGAGGTCTCCTCCACGCAGGTCAGCCGGGCGGCTGCGCTGCTGGATGATGTCCTGGAAGCCTGACGTAACCAGCCACTGGGCGCAATTATCTACCTGTACCTGGACGCAATGTACGAGAAAGTGCGGATAGATGGCCAGTTCCGGGATGCTGCTGTGTTGATAGCCAGCGGAGTGAAACCCGACGGAAAACGTCTGATTCTAGGAATTTCAGTCTCAATGGGTGAACAGGAGCTGCATTGGCGGGACTTCCTGCAAGGTCTTGTAGGCGAGGCCTGAACGGTGTTGAGCTGATCATCAGAGATGCTCATGTGGGTTTGCTGGCTGCCCGCAAAGCGGTCTTCAGCGGCATACCTTGGCAAAGATGTCAGTTCCATTTGCAGTAGAATGCCAGCCAATATGTAGCCCGCTAGGCCATGAGGCGAGAAGTGGCAGCTGATATCCGGGCTATCTTCAATGCGGCAGATCGTGACCAGGCTGGAACCCAGCTGCGCAAGACGATTGAGAAGCATGCCAGGACTGCTTCAAAACTTACCAACTGGTTAGAAGGAAATATTCCGGAAGAACACCGGCGCAGGATGCGTACGGTAAATAGCCTGGAGCGAGTATGTGAGGAAATCCGAAGACGAACCAGGGTAGTAGGCATCTTCCCGAATGAGGCTTCCTGTTTGAGGTTGGTGAGTGCTCAGTTAATGGAGATCAGCGAGATCTGGGAAACTGGCAAAATTTATTTATCGTTTTTAGGGTTCTGAATTGCTTGACGGAAGGATCACCTGACCAATTTTACAGAAAAGATGTTGCATAATCTCTATCTATTCGAA
Source organism: Anaerolineales bacterium (assembly GCA_046259385.1). Classification (GTDB taxonomy): domain Bacteria; phylum Chloroflexota; class Anaerolineae; order Anaerolineales; family UBA4823; genus CAVWDI01. The sequence continues at coordinate 7,505 of JBJYWI010000276.1, read as the reverse complement.
ACTAAGTATTTTCCAAATGTTCTAATGACAAAAAGATTTGATGCAGGATTAAACCACTGATAAATTATAGGTTGAAGGAGAGAAAGATAAAAAGCAGGGATTTTACAGCGGATGTTATCGCGGTTGGCACAGGCGGTGGTGGGATGACAGCTGCCCTTGTCACTGCGAAGGCCGGTCTGGTTACAATCATAATTGAAAAGACTGAATTTTACAGCCGTTCAACCGCACCTTCGGGTGGTGGAATATGGGTGCCAAATAACTATTTACCACAACGCGATGGCTTGGAAGACTCTTTTGAGAAGGCTCGCACCTATCTTCAGCACGCTGTGGGAAATCGCACTCCACAATCGTTACAAGATACTTATCTAGAAAACGCGCCAGAAATGGTGAAATATTTGGTAAGTAATTCATATGTGCACTTAAATCGTGCAATCGGACACCCTGACTATTATCCGGAACGCCCTGCTGGGATGACTTATAGCCGTGCCATTGAAGTCTTGCCTCTCAATTGAAACAAACTGGGAAAAGACTTAGCCCAATTGCACCCTATTGCTATGGATATCCCAGCTGGTATGGCGTTCACAGCAAGTGAATGTTACAAAAAGGTTATGATCACTTCGACTTGAGCAGGGAAATGGACTGCTTTCTAAGTGGGTATAAGCACGTTGTTCAACCTGCTCACAGGGATCAAATACTTGACTCTCAGTCAAGTTTTCATCGCTTACTTTCGCCTTTCACTCAAAGATAAAGATGTGCCGCTATGACTTAATTCCCCACTAAAAGAATTGGTAATTGTTTTATTTAGAAGCGACAATATTCAAATAAATCTTCTCTACATACGTGACAAATTCGCTTGTTTAAGCCATAATATATTATGGCTGAATTCTCTATTATATGAAAGGGAAGGGGATTGAAAACAAAAATTTTCTGCATGTATTGAATAATTTCATACCGTAACAATTGTTTATTAATGAAACCGAATCAATTTATTCAGAAAGTATCGCACAAAAAATATTCATCTATCATCAGAAATAATCCTTTTACTCTTTTGTTTCTGATTTTATTGATTTTGGTTGGTGTTTCATGTTCACAAGTTTCGGGACAAGAATCTCTTCAAAGAGCCGAAATATCTGAAACACAACTCCCTTCACCAATACTTTCAGTTACCTATTCACCAATAATTACCTTTACACCGGTCCCAACGAATACATCCACATTACAACCAACACATACGGCAATTGTTTCAAATACAGCTACATTTACACCAACTGCTACCCCAACTTTTAGTATTGGAGATTACTTTAATACGGGATGTATACATTCTGATTTTTGGATTCCAAAGAATCCGGGTCAAGCAAAAATAGATGAATTGGGCTGCTGGGATCTAGAACCTTTCGGATTTATAAGAAATGAGGATGGTGGGATTTCGATCAGGCCGAAATTTAATATTTATGAATACTGGATTTACTATCCAATCTTAAAAGATGCAATCACAATTCAATGTACGGTGAGGTTTTATAACTTGAGCAACGATTACTTTCGTATGGGATTTTCAGGGGATCAAGAAACTCCCAACCCCTTTAATTCATTTCTAACATATAGACAATCAGCAACTTCCGTTATCAGTGCTTCTTACCGTAACTCATCAAACCAGATTACAGATGTTTTACACGACGAACCGAAATTTCCTCATTATATTACTATCATCATGGATAAAGGCAATATCGAAATTCAGATTGATGATAAACGCACCTCCCCCCCTTGGAAGGTCATTGATAGTATTCCAGAAGATAAAATTGGGTTTTGGATTGAATATTATGTAAACAACGGATTATCATATTCTGTGAATGTGAATGCTTGTGAATTCATATCAGAATAACTTGCGGTGATTGGTTTATACTCAATTAGAGGTAAAAAAAGGGGGACTTTCACTTCTATCGAAATTAATATATATCAACCTACCTATATATAATCCATCAAACAAAATTCAAGATTGATCTCCTCACCATTTATAGATTTAAACTACATGATTTGAGTACATACAATGCAAGACTTTGAGACATTATTTGTAAAAAACTAGGTGAGACTTTATGGCTGCAAAACCAATACCTACAAATTATTCAAGAATCAGCAACAAAGACAATACTCGACCCCAAAAACCGTATCTTTTCATATCTGCTTGATAGAAATATCTTCCGTTGGAAGAATAAAAAGAATGGGATTGGTCAATCCCAATCCCTAATAAATTTTAGAGAAGTCTATAATTAGTAATTCGTTGACCCCAATAATGAAACTCTCAAAAAGTTCAATACGTTCAGTACTATAAATACTGTGAAAGTCTGATTTGATCCGACTTCTAAAACCTACTGATGATTAAGACCATTATACATCCTCAATAGAATAGCTTTATTTGAGCGTGTTCTACGGAGATCCCAAAGGGATACTCCACTGTGTTTCGCGATTCGAACTCAAATTCTATTAACAGTACCAATTCAAATTTCGACTGATATCTCGGGGAATGCAAAATTACCAAATTGCTTATTCCTTATGTTGGGGGCTATATGATAACGGTTGGTCAGATAATTCACACTACGATGCATGACACACTGCTATTTGACAGTTTTCTAGAATTATTAGTGTCCCAAAACTTGTTATTCCATCAAGTAACCAAAGCGGTCTTCGAATTCAGCTGAGGTCAGGTTTGTTTGCGATGCTAACAGAGCCAGGTAATCTCCATCTCGACGGTGTTTCGGCTTTAAGCGGGTCATTAACTGGTAAGCATTCCTGTATTCGAAGGAAGTGGTATCGACCATCCGCACTTCGGTGCGCCCTGTTTCAGGATCCATCATCTTGTCATAAGGTATAGGAACGACCTGATCGCCCTGGATAGTGATGATGGCGCTATGTCCGCCAGAGAGTAGAAATTCCACCGCAGCCAACCCCAGTCCGCGGGTGTAATCGATATCGAATGCAGTGGGCGGTGCGCAACGCAACTCGTAACCCAGTACATGTTTCACGGTGCGTATGTTGACCCCCAGTTCTTTTAATGCCCTATCCAACCCCTTCTTAAGGATCTCCAGGAAGTTGACCTCTGCCAAGCGGATGTGCCCGTGTTCGTCCCTCTCTACGTTTTCCAAACTCTCCAGGTCGCGGCTGGACATTTTTTCTAAGATACCCTCTGCCAGCAAAGCCACCCCATATGGTTTATCCTCAGCAAGTCGTTGAATTACCGAACCTGCCAGGATGTCTATCACTTCCTGAAGGCTAATTTCACCATCGGGCCATTCCTCCGGAATGAGCGTGAGGCTTGCGACAGAGCTCCGCCCTATTGCCAATGCAAGGTGGCCGGCTTTGCGTCCCATAGTCACTACCAGAAACCAGTGCCGGCTGGTAACAGCATCCTGTTTGAGATTCATTATCAGGCGTGATCCTATCTCACGGGCAGTCTCGAAACCGAACGTGGGAATACCCTTGGGTAAAGGCAGATCGTTGTCGATTGTCTTAGGTACATGGACTGAGCGGATCATTAGCCCCATTTTGTCATGTGCATAACGGCTTACGCTTGACATAGAAAAGGCGGTATCATCTCCACCGATAGAGATCATGTGCGTGATGCCGTTCTCTTGCAGAGTGGTAACACAGTCCTGTAGGTGTTCTGCTTTCCGGGTCGGATTTGCGCGTGAGGTGCGCAGAATAGAACCACCGCGGTTGTGGATGTAAGCAACTCTTTCTTTGTCGAGTGGGATTCCTACCAAGCGTTTTTCCATCAAATATTCGAATCCGTTGAAGATCCCAAACACCTGGCAGTCTCTCTTTAAGGCTTCCACTGTGGCAGAATTGATTACACCATTGATGCCCGGAGCTGGCCCGCCACCCACAAGTATTCCAATTTTCTGATCTTTTTTGGTATTAGCCATGGGAATAAAAATGCCTCCTTTTTCAACCGCCGAGGTGATATCTTTTAAAATGATACCATTCTTAGTGTGACCCGCACCCCAAAAAGCTGCTCAAAAGATAAGTTGGGAGTTATGCAAAAATGAGGCACGCAGAATGTCAAATGCATCGTGTCATAGCCCGTGGTGCAAAAAAGGACAAAAAATAAAAGAATTTTTTAGGCTAGAAATTAAATATATTTTCCAATCAGAAAACCATCACCATACTCAGCCTAAAAAAATTGTATCGTTTAGTATAAGCCATAAATAAATTTAGATTGTCAACATAGCAATATTCAACATAGAGTCCACCTATAGTATCACCTACCATTAATACACTGTATTACATAGGTATTTACTTAGCTTGGGTTTTAGTTAATCCCCCATATTCTTTTCGCCAGCCGGAGGTGGTAAGGTATATAATAATTGTGGATTTGTGTTTTCCCCAGAATTGATAATTTGATAGATTAAGAAAGGGTGATTTTATTAAACGTGACCTTCCTACTTTTTGCGCCAATCCTAACTTAACTTTTAGATCAGTTTTTGGGAGGCAGGTTAAGAAAATAGCAAGCGACCCCTTTTACGCTCGCTCGATATAAAAAATACTTGCTTTAATTCATAAATATTGCTCTAAGATAATTTGAAGCATCTCTTTCCCTACAAACGCTTACATGTAGGAAAAAATTCTGACAAGACTTTTTCCACTTTTACTGTTTAGGAACAACAATCAAATCAGCAATAATTTCCTCTAGCTCCGCCTTGCGCCCTCGTTCCAGAGCTGCTGCATAGGATTCATGGGGAAGTTCTTCCTCAAGCTTGCCAAGCAATTCTTTTGCACTGTCTCTGATGGGTCCTTCCAGCATTCTGGACGAACGACTTGCGGGATGTTTTATTACTACAGCAAGCAGCTCAACTGCCTGCTCTAAATTTTCCTGGGCTACCCGCAAGCGGGCAAACTCAAAAAAGAGATTGATTATGTCGCGTACAAAACCAACCTCCTCAGAAATCGCTAGGCACTGAAGTAGATAATTTTCAGCTTCGACGATATTACCCATCGCTAGAGCCACCTTGCCCAGATACTTACTTGAGAATTGTATAGAATATTGGAAGCCAATCTCCTGGGAGATTTCTAGACTACGCAGATAGTATTCTCTGGCTGCATCATACTCGCAATTAGCCAAAGCTACTGTTCCCAGAACGATTAACGGTAAAGTCGAATCCATCACATTTCCGATTTCTTCAAAAAGATGCAGGCTTGATTCTGCGAGTCTCCTCCCCTCGGAAAAATTTTCCCCCGGCAAGGAACTTAAACTCGCCGCCCATAACGAAAATGCTAACAACCATTTGTCGTTAAGTGTAGTGGCAGTCTTGAGCATTCTGCTTAATGCCTTGTTATACTCTGTATCCAGGTTCAGAAAATAAGCATTCGTGCTCAAACCGGGGGTTGCAAGCACCAAGGCCTCAGGTTGGTTGAGCTTCTGCAGTTTTTCCACACCTTCTTTAGCTAGTTCATAACCTTTCTCAGAAAGGCCTAACCAGGCCATGAAAAATCCTTGGTAGGCCATTGCTAGAGCTTGCAAGGTTGCAGATGGTTCATCCTCCTCTCCCCTTAGCGCACCAACAGCCTCTGCAAATAGCCCCATCGCAGAGTGATACCAGCCTCGAATCCAATAAAGCTGCCAGAAACCATTGATGAACATCCACAACTGGGGGACATTTTTCTGATCAAGATAATATCGCCAGGCGGTACGCACATTTTCTATATCGGCTTCTATCTCAGCAAGGGCTAGCATTTGCCTATTGCCTTTGAGATGTTCCCACCTCTGTTTCATAAACTCTGCATAATAGCCAGCGTGTGCTTCATAGGCCGAGATGCTGGCTTCTGGGGTATCCTCAAGCCGCTCCTGAGCGTATTGTCGTAAAAGTTCGTGAATCTCCAAGCGACCCGAGTCCGGATTGTGGCTAAGGAAAGATTTATTGACTAATCCCGACAACTGCTGGAGCGAGGCTCCCGAAACATGCTGTGCGGCTTCACGTGTAAAACCGCCTTTGAAAACTGAAAGTTGCCTGAAGATTACCTGCTCATCCGGATCCAAAAGGGACCAAGAGTGATCAAAAACAGCGCGGATACTGCGGTGACGCTCCGGTACATCACGCACTTCAGTAACGAGGAAATCAATACCTTTCTTGAGTTCCACATCGATTTCATCTAAATTAAGGATATGGAGCCAGGCAGCTGCCAACTCGATTGCTAACGGCATCCCCTGTACGGTTTGACATATATGTGTGATTTGCCACTGTTCTTCGGGAGAAGGGTGAAATCCGGGGCAAATCTTGCAAGCGCTCTGCACAAACAAATTGACGGCATCATAATTCAGGGGATCTCCAGATTCTAATTTACTTGGGAACCCCATTCCACCAACATATAGAGTTGTCTCGCTTTGCAGACTGAGTTTTTCACGAGAGGTAGCTAAAATCTTCACCTCAGGAGCAGCCAGGAGAATCTCGCTGATGATTCCTACACCTTCTAATAAGTGTTCAAAGTTGTCCATCACTAATAGAATCTGCTTTTTCTTTAGATAGCGGAGCAATTGGTACTTTGGGCTTTCATGTGTTGCAAGGGGAAATTTCAACGTTTCAGCAACCGTTTGGATTAGTTGTTCAACTGAATGAATGGGTGCTAAGGAAACAAAGAAGCACCCGTCTTCGAAATCGTCAGCCTCTGCTTTCGCTGCCTTCAACGCCAAGCGCGTCTTGCCAATACCGCCTTGACCCGTGAGTGTAAGCAGGCGCGTCTCTTTCAAATGCCGTGCAATTTGCACTAATTCATCCCTGCGTCCAACGAATGGGGTTGATTCGGAAGGTAGATTGATCCGCGGTCTGATAACAGATTTCTGCCTTTGGTCTAAAAGCCCTAAAGCTTTAGCTCGTTCAACTGCCTCCCGTCGATTTTTCACGTACAGCTTGCTGAGTATTTTCCCGACGTAATCCTTAACAGTGCTTTCAGCAAGATGCAGGCGGTTTGCTATTTCGCGATTTGTTAGGCGTTCAGTAAGTAGATCCAAAATCTCTTGCTCGCGCCATGTCAGGTCGAAAGCATTAACTTGATCATCGGGTACGTCGCGATAATTCATTAAAGTACTTTTTGAACAATATCTAAATGGTTAATTCAACATAGATTATATACGAACGCTTGATATGAAATGTAGTGTTTCACAGCATATTAGACAAAAAAGGTTGGAAAAATAGGAGAGACGCTTAGGTCAATAAACAAGATAATATCAATCAGGAATCCCCCCCATCACAATACTCAGCCCCAAAAACCGTATCATTTAGTATTAGCTTTAGATAATTATCATTATGCCTGGAACAAATATCTTTGAGAGGTCTGGTGTTGCATTGAAGTATATATAATGAGTTGAGCTACGCTGAGGCATTCAAGTGTATACATTCTATTTAATGTACAAGAGCACCACTAATTACTCATCATGCATTGGTTCATAATGAATAACTATGTCCGTAAAAAGCCATAATAATTGATTCAGATAGTAGGGGTTTTGATGAAATATCACA
>JBJYWI010000275.1:9368-25139 GCA_046259385.1 Anaerolineales bacterium | reverse complement strand
ACATAAAAAAACCACATCCCGAATAATCGAGCGTAATAAAAGTACATTTCTCCGATCAGTAAAGGATATTGAAAAAATCCTTCCAGGCAATGTTGAAGAATTAATTACCCAATTTAGACAATGTGCATTCTGCTCTAAGGCAAGTGAAATCTGTCCGGTATGCAGTTTATTATTGCAGAAAACCGAAAATTCTCGGGATTTCAGCCGTCAAGATATGATCCGCTGGTTGGTGACATGTTCGGGATGTGGAATGTGCGAAACGATCTGTCCCGAACATCAATCTTTGAATGTGATATTTAAATACATCCGCAGTCGTATGGTAGAAGAAAGTATTCCGCTTAATTCTCTCAAATCGAAAAAGGATTTCCTGATGTAAAATGTTTTTAGGAGATCCTTATAAAAATTCCTTAATAGCAATCAATATTAATCTGTTAAGCAAAACCCTGCATGGTAAAATCCTGGGATGACACCAGGGTAACTCAAGGGATCGTTCAATTTATCAATCCTGAAAGAAAACCCAAAGTTAGGAGATATTAATGAGTGATTATGATGTCGTGGTGGTCGGCGCCGGACCAGCCGGTTATGTTTGCGCTATTCGTTCATCACAGTTAGGATTAAAAACAGCAATTATCGAAAAAAAATGGTTGGGAGGCGTTTGCCTCAACGTGGGATGTGTCCCTTCAAAGGCTTTATTAAAAAATGCTGAAGTTGCAGATATACTTCACAACCGAGGTAAGGAGTTTGGTTTTAGCTTTAATAACCTTGAACTGGATTACAGCGTTGCGGTAAAACGCAGCCGAAAAGTCGCTGATCGATTAACGAGAGGCGTTGGCTTTCTTATGAAAAAGAATTACATTGATGTAATTATGGGAACCGCTAGAATCAATTCAAGTGAATCAATAACCATTTCGGATAAGAATGGAGAAACATCCCAGATTACATCAAAAAATATTGTTGTAGCAACGGGAGCTAAAGTTACCATTCTTCCGGATTGGGAGTTGGATGGAGAAAAAATAGTAACTTACTTGGAAGCAATAACACAGGAAACCTTACCCGAATCGGTGATTATTATTGGTGGAGGTGCGATTGGAGTTGAATTTGCGACGATTTGGAATGCTTATGGTGCAAATGTAACAATCGTAGAAATGTTGCCCACTCTCCTTCCCCTTGAAGATGAAGAAATTGGGAATGAGCTCGCGAAAGAATTGAGTAAAAGAAAAATTAAGGTTCTTACCGGTCACAGAGTTGAAAAATTAAACAAGAAAGAAAATCTTGTGGAAGTACTTGTCAGCAATAAAGAAAGTCAACAAACATTAAAAGCTGACCAGGCTCTTGTAGCTATTGGGTTCACCCCTAACAGTAAAGAACTTGGTATTGAGGAACTTGGAGTTGAAATTACCAAAAGCGGCGCGATTGTAATAGATGAAAAAATGAGTACTAACGTGCCGGGTATCTGGGCTGTTGGTGATGTCACCGCAAAATTGATGCTTGCCCATGTTGGATCCGCTCAGGGAATAGTTTGCGCAGAAAATATCGCAGGTGTTGAGACAATAAAATTGGACTACGAAATGATGCCACGGGCCACATACTGCAATCCTCAGGTTGCTTCATTTGGGTTAAGTGAAGCCCAGGCTGTTGAACGCGGTTACACAGTTAAAACCGGACGATTCCCATTCCAGGCTAATGGTAAGGCACTCGGGATTGGTGAAGGCAAAGGTTGGGTCAAGATTATCTGCGATGAAAAATATGGTGAAATTCTGGGAGCGCAAATGATCGGCCCAGAAGTGACAGAACTCCTACCAGAATTAACAATATCACAAATGATGGAACTGACTGCAAATGAAATCGCTCGGAATGTGCACGCTCACCCATCATTGAGCGAGGCAATAATGGAAGCCGCCCATTCCGTTGAAGGACATTCGATCAATATTTAACAATATTCGTTTGAGGTTTAAGAAAAATCAATATTCAGATTGGAGGTTAAGGAATATAGTAAAAAACTCTTATAAAGAATACGTTCAGCATTCAATAATTTTCACAAGTTTATCTACTGTTCCAATGCTGGACGTTCTTTGTTTAAAAACCTGGATGCTAACTGAATCAAGAACATTAAATAATGAAATTTAACATAGTATTTCTCAATAATTTGTGAATATTTTCGATATTTTTACTATAATACTTGAAAATATTAATGAAAAATGATATAATACCGAATTCGTATCCTCATAGTTCCTTTCCAGTTTCATACCTTCATGAATAAAATTTTAAACAACCGCATACTTGAAGCCATTTCAGAAGAAAAAGAAGACACGATTGCACTATCCAGACTGGTTGATTTTGGCAAAAAGCAGGGATATGTAACCTTCGACGACATCCTCACATATTTTCCACAAGCCGAAAAAGATTTTGACCGAATTGATGATGCTTTTGAGGCGTTGAACTTCGCTGGGGTTCCATTTGCAGACGAGACAGAGATTCTCCAAACAGTGAAACATGAAGCGGAAGATGGGGAAATCGACAATACGGATTTTCTTGCTAATGTCGATATTGATGATACCATCGGCCTTTATATGAAAGAAGCCACCCGAGTTCCGCTCCTTACAGCAGCGCAAGAAATTGATCTCGCCCAAAGGATGGAACTCGGTAAATTATCACGGGAAGAACTGGCAAAGGGGAATGTCAGCCTGGCTCGTAGAAGAGAACTTCGCCGCCTGATTGAAGATGGGTGGGAAGCCCGTGAACACCTAATTATTGCTAATTCTCGTTTGGTAATCAGCGTGGCAAAAAAATATATGGGCAGAGGTGTTCCATTCCTTGATTTAATCCAAGAAGGCAATATCGGCCTTATGAGAGCAGCCAAAAAATTTGATTACCACCGCGGATATAAATTCAGCACTTACGCTACCTGGTGGATCCGGCAAGCTGTAACACGCGCGCTTGCTGACCAAAGCAGAACGATCAGAGTACCGGTACACATGGGTGACCAGATCAGCAAGATGCTTCGTGTACAACATCAACTTCAACAACAACTTAGCCGCGATCCAACCATTGAAGAACTGGCAAAAAACCTGGATGTGGCACCCAAAAAAGTCGAAAATATGATCAAAGTAGCCAGGCGCCCCCTCTCACTCCAGATGCCAATTGGTGACGAAGAAGAAGATGTATTAGGCGATTTTATCGAAGATAGTGAATCGGATCCGCCGGATGAATCTGTATCATTCAACTTGCTGCGGGAACATCTAGATAACCTGTTAGACCAATTGCCACCTAGGGAAGCCAGAATACTTCAGTTAAGGTATGGATTGATTGATGGTGAAATATTAACCTTGAATGAGGTTGGGCGAAAAATGGGCGTCACCCGTGAGAGAGTTCGACAAATCGAAGCCCAGGCGTTAAGTCGGTTGAGAAGCAAAGGTATATACCGCGAGCTGCACGCTTTTATTGAGACTTAATTCCGGCTACCCAAAAGTTCTCGGTAGAACCCTTCCACTTTTTTCATCACTTTCTGATATTCTGCTCTCTCCGTAATCATTTTCAGGTTTTTGATCCTCGCAGTTTCACACAAGTTATCATTTTCTATTGCTAAAAGAATTCCGCTGGCTAATTCTTCGGGATCTGTTGGATTAAACAGTATGCCGTTTACTCCAGGTTCAATCCATTCTCTAATCGACTCTATATCGCCAATAACCGGGAAACAACCGGATGCCATCGCTTCAAGCAATGTGTTTGGAGTTCCGTCATGAGTACTCGGCGATACACAAACACTACAGCTACGGAAGAGATTCGCCATCTGGTCCCTTGATAATTTGGGCAGCAATTTCACATTTTCACTGATACCCAGCGTATTAATCCATTTGACTGCATTCGGCACATCTTCCATGTTTGGACAAAAAAATTCAACATCCGGGTTTTTCGCCAACACCAATGGAATGGCTTTGAAAAATATATCGTTGCGCACATATGCCCGATATCCACGTGGATTGATAACTCTGGGACGGGGTTTATTACCCCTTCCCCTTTCCACAGTGTGGATTTCCTGCCTGTCATCTGATAATCTGTCAATAAAGTCCTTTTCGGCAGGGTAAAAAATGTCTAACTGTACACCACCACCTCCAGGTAGAACAATAGTGGGGTTCGACTTTTTATATCCCAATTGATAAGCAAGCCGGATATCCCGTTCACAGTCTGCATGTAACCCATCCATTTTAAGGAGTGCTTGCCTAGTATATTTCATCATTATGGGGTTCGATTTTGCATGCAACGTGAAATCATTTCCCCAGACCGAAACAAGGCGGAGCGCTTTTGTTTCAGCCAGAGAAAGCAACATCCCCTCAAAAGGAATCCGCATCGCATGTATCAGGTCGGGTTTAATTTCCTTAATGCGCTCTGACAATTTCGCAGCAGCGGTTTTAAGGCTCAATGGACCCAACCATTGTCGTATGTATGTTCGAAGCTTTACAGCAGAGCCACCAAAGATCTTTGGACCACTAATGATCCCCCTGTCACCAACCCCCCTTCCAGATACAGCATTGCTAAATGCGACTGGTATAACTGAAACTGAAGCGAACCGATGGTCAAAATTCCCAGGATAGGATGATACTAGATGAATTTCATAATCCCTTTCAAGCAAATAATTCATCCAATTTTCTGCGATCGGTGAACGTCCATCAACAACGAATAAAAGAAGCATGTTATTTCTAACGACCCATTATTTCATAACACTTATTAAAGCTTCAACAAAAATATCCGCCATCCGTTCAATATTGACCTCTTCCTTAACTGTATTGAATGCATTTTCACCCATATAACGGAGTTTTGAAATATCTGAAAGTGCAATTGTGAGGGTATCAATCAATTCCTCCAGACTGCCTGTCTTCACCAGCCAGCCGTTGTTATCACTTATTAAATCTGATTGTGTTCCATCTCCCTCAGCCATTATCACTGGCAGTCCAAAAGACATAGCTTGTTGCGCTGCTAACCCTCCGGTCCCGGGAAGAACGAACAAATCCGCATCTAAAAAATATTTCTCCAATTCTTCTCCCTGCAATGCGCCGGGAAATTGAGTTTCGGGATAGATTTTTTCCGCCAGGCTGATGCACTTACCTCTAGATGGTCCATCACCAACAACAACGAGTGAAGGTTTGATTTCATCAGGCAACCTTGAACAAGCCTCGATAAGGATATCAACCCTCTTCCTTGGTTGAATCCTGCCGACAAATAGAACAGCGGGGGTTTTTTCAAAAACTCTTGGTCTGGCAGGAGAATTTCCTATTGGCACACGAGAGACCGCATTCGCTGCAATAAATATCCTTTCAGTCGGGCAACCTAATTTACGGTATTCTTCGGCGCCATTGGTGCTGTATGCTACCACCGCATCCAGTTTATGCAGAAATTTTTCTCTTGCCTTCCTTCTGATGTCGGGAAAAAAAACATTAACGTCCGGCACTCCCAACCCCCATCCTATTACTTTTTTGCCGCGACTGTGCATCCACCTAATTGCGGTCTTAGTATTCAGATATCGAGGGTTAGCCTCGACGATTAGTGCGTCGGGGTGCCAGGTTCCCAACCAATTAATCAACCCGCTCTGCCAGCATAAATAATATTTTGAACTTGGATTAAAAAAATGTAAATTTTTTCCTGCTGTGAATTCAGCCTTTTCCAAATTCCCCTTGACTTGAATCCCCTCGATAACTTTCGGTTTTCCCGCAAAAACACTTAAACCACTATCACATCTGCCAGCTAATTCATCGAAGAATTCCATCCTATAGAATGGCAGAACCCTTTGTTGTATGCCTACTCTCCCTGGAAACCTTTTCATTTCACATCAATTGGTCTTTTGCGCAATTACGTATGATTTCCAGGCAAGTTCACCAGGCGAAAGAACACGATGGCAACCGCGCTTAATCAGACATATTTCATACCCGGCGTCCTGCAGGATTTTCCAGCAATCACTTGCCGCTTCCGGACCATGGATTTCCAGCAAAATGATTGGTTTGATATGATTTAATACTCTTTCCATACCTGATAATGCTAATATTTCCCCACCTTCAATATCGATTTTTATCAAATCAGGTACCGGTTTTTTTTCTTTGAAAACAAAATTATCAATTGAAGTTCCTTCAATTGAAATTTTTTTTTGGTAATTTATATTCTGCCTGCCAGCAGAACCCAAAACTTTGCCGGTTCCTCCAGATGGTCCAACCAGAAAGTCTATCTTTATATTCTTGTCAATGACGGCTCTGTGTACAATATCTATGTTACTTGTTTTGAGATTTAGAGAGAGGTTCTCTTTAATTCTGGCAATATTTTCCGGTAGCGCTTCAAACGCAAACACCCGACCTGTCTCTGACACTAATTTAGAAAATAAAAGACTCAAGTAACCAATATTAGCACCCAGGTCGTATATAACCATTCCCGGAGATACTCGATCGATAATAACAGATTGCAATTCGGTTTCGTAAGTTCCCAGCCAATAATCCTTCTCTGATTTTAAGTATAAGGATAATTTTGTCCCCGCTAATTCCCCTGAAACAACTTTAACAATAGATTTTCCGTCGGTAACGAGCAGATTTATTCCACTTCTCAATAAATGGCTGAATAAACCAGTTCTGTAGATACTCATTTTCAACGACATTGGCAACATCTTCGCAACCCATGCGAATGCACCCAGGACAATATTCGAACTCAAAATTAAACTACCCTAATAGAATATCCATATAAGCATCCAGCATCTTATCCAGACTGAAAGAATTTTCAGCTCTTAACCTGGCGCCTGACCGGAATTTCTGTTGGTTTTCCAACAAATCAACTGCTCCAAGCGCAAGCGTGTTCATATCAGGAGGCTCCAATTTCCACGGATCTGCCCCATAAGGTACAATCCTGCCTGCGCCAGGTGTGACCAGTTCCGGAAGCGCTCCTGTGTCGAATGATAATACCGGATTTCCACATGACATGGCTTCAATAACTGAATTTGGGCAGGCAGCATTTATATCGGATGAATATAAAAAATGCGCGCTGTTATTAATTTCTGGAATCATTTCTATTGGAACCACACCCATCCAGTTTATTGAAATCTGGTGGTCAGAACTCAATTGATTCATTTCAACCACCCAGCGGTTACGAACAGTTCCAGCGACTTTCCCCACAACTACCAACTCAATATGATTTGTGAATTCTCTTAATTTTGAACTCGCCAGCATTTTTATCAGATTCATCACAACTTCAAGTCCTGCTTCATACCCCCCCATTAAACTCCCTTCAATAAGCAATATCCTTATCTTGTCTGCGGGTCTCTTAATCGTTGCGTTTGGCTTATACTGTTCAAGATCGACCCCATTGTGAATTACAGATTCGGCTGCCTCAGTCGAACCACGGACTTTCAACCACCACTTTCTAACAAATTCGCTCTGATATATGATCGAGTTTGAAATATGTTCTCTGATTAAGAATAAAACTCTATTTCCATACTCGGCCCGCATAAATGTTCTAAGGTTAAAATTACGGATATTCTTTCGTACTCGTGCCGTATGAAGCCAATTTATACCGTCCAATCGCTGAACGATATGTATGCCATTTTTTCGGGCTTTTAGTAATGCAGAGATATTTTTTATTCCCCCTACCACCAGAACCGATTGATATGGTCTGTCCTTTAAATCGTAGGTAACCTCAATGCCTCTTGCTTTCAGACCTTTAGAAAATTTATCTTGAAATGTCACCATTCCACCTACCCCATGCGTTGCAGGAACGGTGCAGATCCTAGTGGAATTTTGGATATAATTCAAGCTAAAGATTCTCGCTTTCCGATTCGTTTCGCTGGGATACCAGCCCAAATTTCACTTTCACCTGTAGATTCTAGCAACACAGCATTTGCTCCTACGATCGAACCACTTCTTACTTTTAATAGGCCATTACTGCATAAAACCTTTGCGCCAGGAGATATGATCACATCATCTTCTATCACAATCCCTTCAAATTTCGATTGTTCAATCGGATTGTGAATGTCCGCCCTGCCAAGAGTGACTCCTGGATAAATTTTCACACGATCCCCGATTAAGGTTTTAGGGTGAATGACCACTCCCACACCGCCATGGGCTAACTCAAAATCATCTCCGATGGTTACGGACAGCGGTATTTCTACACCAATTAATTTCAAAAAATAGTAAGATATTCGACCCCAAATCGGATACCCCCGTCCGTAAACTAATTTTGATGGAAGATCTCGAGCCATAATAATTTAATTTCCTGTTCGAATTACGTCCCTAATTTTACAATTTCAAAACCCGCTTTCTTCCAATCATCGGTATTCCACCCGTTGACAGTATCAACAACTATTCGCGTATCTGTACAGGCAAGCATCTCAAAAGGATTTATCTCCAACAAGCTTGTATGCGCTACCAGCAAAACAATTAACTTAGAATCCTGAACCGCAGATTGCCATGAATCCATCAATTTAATCCCTGGTAATTCCATTTTCGCTATAAATGGATCATAAGCTTCAATATGTGCATTTTTCTCAGATAATATCCGTCCTATCCGTATCGCAGGACTCTGGCGAACGTCATCAACATCAGGCTTGTACGTCAAACCCAAAATTGTGATCTTTCTTCCATCAAAATTCTCTGTTTCAGTAATTCCAAGGCATTTTTGAATAATTTCAATTACATACTTGGGCTGGTCATCATTAACCTGACGTGCGATTTTAATTAATTTTGCGACATCGGGTGCAGATTCAACCAAAAACCATGGGTCAACTCCGATACAGTGACCTCCAACTCCTGGTCCTGGTTTTAGTATGTTTACTCTCGGATGCCGGTTGGCGATTTCAATCGCATCCCATACATCAATACCAAACCTTTCCGCTAAACGGGCGAACTCATTCGCGAGAGCAATATTTACATCGCGCTGAGTATTTTCCATCAATTTAATCATTTCGGCGGTGGTGGAATCAGTTAAGACAATCTCTCCCTCCACAAAAATTGAATATAAATCACGACCTGCTTTGGCAGATTCGAAGTCTATTCCACCAATTACCCTGGCATTGTGAATCAATTCATGAAGAATTTTCCCAGGGAGTACTCTTTCCGGTGAATAAACCAGCCGATAATCTGATCCAGATTTCAATCCAGACTTATCCAAAATAGGCGCAACCACATCGATTGTGGTTCTTGGAGGTGAAGTTGATTCAAGGACAATTAAATTACCTGGCTGAATGTATGGCACGATTGCTTCAGCAGCGGACTTTACAAACCGCAAATCTGCGTGTTTATTTTCAAGAAAAGGTGTCGGTACTGCGATGATAAACGCATCGGCTTGTTCGGGTTCACGCTTAATAACCAAATTTTTCGAAGAGAACGCTGCTTCTGCTAAGTCTCTCAAGCCAGGCTCTGATATGTGTAAACCACCATTATGCAAAGTATTGACGATCCTTGGGTTAACATCCACACCAATTACTTTCACTCCGTGGGTAGCAAAAGTGCAAGCGGTCGGTAAACCAATATATCCCAGTCCAAGCACACAAATCTTCTCAAAAATCACAAATTTCTCCTCAGACTGATAATCAAAATGCCACTTGTAAAAAAATCAAAGCAATACAGTTTTTTTTCTTCCTTAAGTTACATAACGGCACTGATTATGCCATAGTAATCACACCAAGGGTAGTGCACAACGTTTAGAGACTACTTACAATTGTTCTTTAACGTGTTATCTATGCGTAATTATCAACAATCGCATACTTGACACAGAACATATGTTTGTGTTATATTATTTTTAGAACAAATAATCTGATAATTTTTCAAAAAATGGAGTTAACCCGATGATGGCAAGAAAGCGAAAAAAAGGATTAAGTGAAAGGCACAAACGAATACTAGAAGTACTTGAATACTTTCAACAAAATGTCGGGTATCCCCCCTCTATCAGAGAAATTTGTGAACAGGCTGATATATCTTCAACCTCAGTTGTAAATTACTATCTGGATCAACTGCAGGAGATGGAATTCATCCAGCGCGAAGGGCGTGTATCAAGGGGAATCCGCCTGCTAAGACCACTCTCACAAGTACAAACTTCGCCCTCAAAACACCTTGCCACATCGAGAGGCATTATTGCTAATGCAGGAACTTCCGTAAAAAGGAAATCCCAGGAGATTGGTCAGGTAATCGAAGAGATGCTTCACATTCCTGTTCTAGGGAGAATTGTCGCAGGTTCACCAATGCCAATTCCTCCTTCAGATTTTTCGTACTTTGACGCAGAGAGTATGATTGACGTTGCAAGCAGCCTGCTGCCATCCAAGGAAGCTGGTTCAGATCTATTTGCGTTACAGGTTAAAGGAAATTCAATGATTGACGCGATGGTTAATGATGGAGATATCGTTATCATGAAACCGACCAGAGAAGCCTTGAATGGTGAACTTGTAGCAGTTTGGCTAAACGATAGGGATGAAACGACTTTAAAGTATTTTTACAAAGAAAATGGCAGTGTGAGGCTTCAACCCGCAAACCCTACTATGCAACCAATCTATATAAAAGATCCATCAATAATCGAAATCCAGGGGAAAGTCATTATGGTGATTCGCCAAATTGAAGGATAAATTTTTAAAATTTGAGTCCCATATGAGACCAAAAAACCCGCCTAAACCAGCGGGTTTTTTCATAAACACTAATCGAAACTTGCTTCTTTTTGCTCACACAGATTTGAATTTAAATAAACGAAATCCCCTTTTCTCATGGTGAACTGCAATTATCATACGTATAACGCCACTGGCAACCCGGACCTGGATATTGCACCGTTACGATTGCCCAGTGGTAGGTGCTGTTTAATTTAAAATAACCGCTGTTCACAATATTACGGGGTTCGCAACCTGACTTAGCTTTAACAACATTAACCGGTTCTTTTGTAATCTCAAATATTTCCACCTCTGTACTCGTAGATAGAACACCAGTACTCTTAACTGCAGAAATAAAATGCGAAACCTTCGATAAAACTGGCAAGCTATCCGGGTAATTTTCTTCAGCAAAAGGGTTTGACACTGCCGCAATTAGGAAGACAGAAAGGAAAACACTCAAGAATACCAGAAGATAATAGTTTTTCACAAGGTTTCCTCCTCTGATAGGTAAGACCTACAATAATGAATAAACTGTATTCTTATTTTAGTTTGTCTTCAATGCTATGTCAATGACCACACAATTTCGCAACGACCCAGACGAAAACTAAATCTATTACCATATTAATTTATCTGTGATTTTCAATTCATGAAATCACATGACTGCTGGTGGATATTGGTCTATTGTATAATGAAATTTGTGTTGAATTGTTATCAATTTCTTTAAATAACTTAAAACGAATCGTCTGATGTCAAACAATAAAACACTTCCTAAAGGCACGGTAACACTCCTGTTTGCCGATGTAGAAGGTTCGACACGACTGCTTGGCTTACTTGGGAAAAAATACACAACGCTTTTATCAGAAATGCGCCAGATCGTGCGCGAAAGTTTCAAGGCTTGGAATGGGATTGAGGTAGGCACTGAGGGAGATAGCTTTTTTGCTGCATTTCCACGTGCTACTGATTGTGTTGAATCTGCTGTTGCAATCCAGCGAAGTTTCACTTCTCACAAGTGGCCTGACAGTTTCTCAGTAAAAATTCGGATTGGCATTCACACTGGCGAGCCCTGGGTAGAGAAAGAGGATTATGTAGGTATAGATGTCCACAGAGCTGCCCGAATTTCAAACCTAGGTCATGGCGGGCAGGTTTTACTCTCGGAGACGACTTCAGCACTGGTTCGCGATGAACTTCCCAGCGGCATAAGGATGACGAACCTGGGCTGGTTTCGCTTAAAGGATTTCCAAAAACCAGAGAATATTCACCAATTAGTAATTCCAGACCTCCCTTCAGAATTCCCACCTTTAAAATCATCACCTGCCCAGTTCACAGAAATGGATAGAGATAATTCATTCTTGCCTGAAATACTAAATCAGAAGATTAATTCTTACACCAAACCCGGACTGCCCCCAAGTGTAGTTTATTCTTCGAAAAAGAAACAATCCGATAGCCAGCTTCAAATCTTTTCATTGGGTGGATTATCCTTTAGAAGGGGTATCGAATTGGTGGAGGGCTTCACATCCCTTAAAGAAAAAGCTCTACTGGTTTATCTTGTCTATAACCAGAAACCTTATTCACTCGAGCAGTTGGCGAAATTCTTCTGGGAAAACAGGGGGATGGCAGAGGCAATATCCAATCTGAAGCTCACTCTTAAAAATCTAGAAAAATGCAACATGGATTGTACAGATATTACAGCTGATACAGTAAGAATCAATCCGCATACAAGGATCTGGTTTGATGTTTTTGAATTTGAAGACCATATACAAAAAGGTGATATTGAAGAGGCGCTCGAACTATATCAGGGAGACTTCCTGGCGGGGTTTAACATCCGAGGTTCATCGGGTTTTCAAAATTGGACTTTCATTAAACGAGATCATATTCGCCTGCTTGCTCAGGACATGTTTGATAATTTTTTCAATCAATGCATATCTGAAAAGGAATTCAAAAATTGCATTAATATTATTAATCGGATGTTAGATTTAGATCCACTTAACGAAAACAATCACAGGAGGATGATTTCACTTAAGGCATATTTAGGTCATGTTGAAGAAGCTTTCCAACAATACGAAATCTTATCAAATATTTTACAAAACGAGTTGGGTAAAGAACCATCAGTTGAAACCTTAAGATTGATAAACCGAATCCGCGATGGAAATTTCAACCAAGATGACATTTCTCTTTTCTATACAACCAAATGATGATTGTAAATAAAGATAAAACTCTAGATTCTGAAACTACTATCGAACATTTGAGACATCTTTCTGTGGTGATTGGACCACGCGGCTCCACCACCCAAAATGAGGAATTAGCGGCTGAGTATTGTTTAAAGCACTTCCAAGAATTAGGCATCAACGCTCAGATTCAAGAATTCAGTTCACCAAAAACAGGTTGGAGGCAACACTCTCTTGCCGCTGCCATAGGATTGATCAGCATTGGATTAGCCTGGTTCGGGGGATCTACGGGTTCAGTAATTTCTGCCATAATTATGATTGCGACTACAACATCGGTAATTCTAGAGCTTTACTTTCAGCCGAATCTGTTGCGGTTCTTTATGCCAAAGAGTAAAAGCCATAACGTAATTGCCCGAGTAAATCCCAATGATGAAGTAAAAAAACAGTTGTTAATTGTCTCCCATATCGACAGCCATAGAACTCCCTGGGTCTTTACAACGAAAAACCGCTTACGCCTATTACATATTATTACGACCCTGGGGACAATTTCTTTCTTCCTGTCCACGATCATATTTTTAATCATGACATTCGTTGATTGGGAAATTCTCAGTTGGGTTTTACTGTTATTTATTCCTATATTTTTGTTCCTGTTTATTCTGACTTTCCAACCAGATACAACTCCCTTTACAAAAGGCGCAAATGACAATGCCAGTGGCGCTGCGATCATTCTCGACATCGCTCGCAAGGTTGTCGAGGAGCCATTGAGGAATTTGGAAATCTGGATTTTATGCTCGGGAAGCGAAGAAGTTGGTTCTTATGGTATCCAGGCTTTCATCAAAGAAAACAAATCTGCTCTGAAAAATTTTTGGGGAATAAATATCGATAACGTCGGCGGAAAAGGTGTAGGGGTATGCTATACAAGTAGTGAGGGGATGATCTTCCGGGTTAATCCATCCCCTGAACTTATTAGACTTGCCGACCAGGTTAAGGCTGACCTGAATAAAATAGAAATATATTCACTCCCATACAATATGTTGCACACCGATGGTACCTGCATGATGCTCAATGGGATCCCAACGATTTCCATTGTTGGATTGACTCCAGGTGGAGAGATCCCTGATTGGCACAGGCAAAGCGACATTTTTAATAACATCGACCCTGTCACAGTTATTAACAACGAATTATTTGTATCCGAATTGTTGCATCGAATTAACTCGGAAGTAGAAAGCTTGGGAACCGATTAAAACAAACTGCTATATTAATTGTCAGATACTATCAAGGGGAAATGAACAGAATATTCGAAATAACCAAATCGTGAATAAATTGGATCATGATCTGAACTGCGAATTGGGCTATCGTTATCGCCATAAAATGAATATGGATAATCTGAATTAATATGCTTTGGATTAACTGCAACAGGAAGGATTTCAGGTATGGTGCTCACCAGGATATGATCCAGCGTCTGGGATATCCCTTGATATATATATGAATACCGTTCTTCCCGGAGTACATCCCTCATAAGATTGTGTAATTTACCATCTTCCAACGTCTGTAAGGGTTGTGAATTGATGGTGTCATTTAAATCTCCCAGAACGATTACATTTGCTGCCTGATCCGAAGTAAATATACCCTGTACTAAATTAGCCACAAATTGACTTTGTTTTAAACGGCGGGGCAAGCTATATTTAATTGAGTCGGTATCCTCAAACTTGGATTTCCAATGGTTTACAACAAACCAGATTTCAACTGTTTTATTCTCAAAGTAAGGATTAATAGCAGCCGTTTCATCACAATTTTCCAGACAAATTTGAGCATGCACAATTAAAGGCGGTCTTGAAAAAAGACGATTGCCATCATTGATTTCATCTCCGTCAGTATCACAGGTAAGATTATTCTCAGGGTTCTGCAGGTCATGGTTTCCATCCGGACCTAACCCATCAACAAGATCAGTACACCCTTGTTTTTGTTCAAAAGCAAGTATCTCAACCTGATCGGTTTGGTAAAGAAACCCTGTATCCAACCCTCGCCGGTCTGGACCTTCCACCAGAACTGCTTCATAATTGGATACTATTTCTGGTTGGTTTACAAGATCCGCCAATACATCATAATTCTCAACTTCCTGAACTGCGATAACATTGGGTTCATCCATTTCAATGTGAATCGCTAATGCCTTTTTATGTAATCGTCGCTGGTACTCAGCTTCGGAAAGTTTTGTATCTTCGGTTTCCGGATCGTCAAACGCATCAAACATGTTCCATAAATTAAACGTCGCAACTGAAAAATGATCGTCAAAATCTGAACTAAAGTTAACCTCCTCAGATTTTGTAATCAACGAATTTGTAACCACTTGGGGTTCCGCGAGCAGAAACATACTATAGACATCAAAGAAATAATCCATTGCCCCAGACAGATTGAGAATGCGATCTCCAACCTTCACATCCGGGTGGATATGATATGGACCAAGATCATCAACCCAAACAACTTCACCAGTGCCGCGCTGATCATCATAAAAAACATGTTCCATATCATGGTCTGATCGGATAACCCAGGTTCGGTTGTCATAATCCGTAGGACCAACTACTTTTGCATCGGACATTTTCACATGCATGCCCTCAAGCGCCTCAATATATACTGCTGCATCATCGTTATCAAATGGTGGATTTAAACTCACTGCTGCTGGTATGGGGTTGCCGCTGCTTTGAACTGTAACGCTGATCGGAGATGTTCGAATTTCAGTTAAATTTTTATATTCCTGAACTTTCCCATAAACGCTTACAAGGTCCCCGGGAGATACAACATTTTCCTCTTCACCAATATAAACAAATAAACCATCAGATGTGGAGGTATCACCATCACAATCCGGATTCTGCATGAAGAAACCTTTTCGCCAGGAGTCGTCAGCATCAGCAAAAACAACTCCACTTGTTATAATATATTCCCCCACAATGGGAGAAATGAATCCAGAACCCTGTATCTCACAAATTGTATATTGTATAGGATTAGAAAATG
>JBJYWI010000275.1:0-9268 GCA_046259385.1 Anaerolineales bacterium | reverse complement strand
ATTACTTCGCGGCTTTCTCACTAGGCTAAAGACGGCTTCTGCGACATCTTCTGGAGTCAACTTCAATCTGCCAGGTGTAGTGATACCAGTTTTGCGTTTAATTCGCGCTTTTTGCCCGAAATCAGTTCTCACTCCTCCGGGGTAAAGAACAGAAACATGGATATTATATATTCCCACCTCCCTTCGCAATGCATTGCTGAAACCCCTGACGCCGTACTTTCCCGCCGCATAAATGGAATAAGTTGGTGCGGCAAGTAGCCCTGCGATTGATGACATATTGATGATATGACCTCTTCTTCTTGAAATCATCGATGGCAAGATGGCTCTACTCAATAAAATCAGACCGGTTAGATTAACTCCTAACTGTTCAACAATATCCTCCTGCGGAGCTAGATTTTCTAGCCAGTCGATTCTCCCAAAACCAGCATTATTGAAGAGAATATCGAGATAGCCATACTGGCCAAATGTAATATTGGCAAGGTGTTCGATATCCTCCTGCTTGGTCAGATCTGTTTTGACTGAAATTGCATTTCCCCCACTGTCTCCAATTTCTTGAACAATTTCCTTTAGCTTTTCCAAACGCCGTGCTGCCAATATAAGGCTATATCCCTTTTTCCCAAACAGGCGAGCGGTTGCCGCTCCGATACCGGATGAAGCCCCCGTTATGAGCATTACAGGTGGATTGAAATCAGTTTTTTTTGCCATTCTTTAACTCATTTGACAAAAGAAATCAGGGAGATAAATTTCCCAAGTGTTATAATTCCAACCTGGTTGACTAGATGCTACACATTTTATCAAAAATGGAAATTATTAATTCTGACATTTATTTGGATTTTCACCAATAAATTGAATTTGAAGCAATTAGATTTGAAAAACTGAAAGTACAATCTGAAAAAAGTGGCTAACGATTCCCCTCAATATAAATTTTTAGTTGAGACACGCGAATTAACCCGAATCTATGGGGATGGTGAAGAAATTCGCGCTCTTGATGGGATTAATTTTACAGTCAAACCCGGCGAGTTCGTAACAGTTATGGGTCCGAGTGGATCAGGAAAATCAACTCTGTTGAATATGATTGGAGCGCTTGATAAACCAACCAGCGGAAAAGTGCTGATTGATGGAGAAGATCTGTCAAAAATCAGGAAAATAGATGACTTCAGAGCCAGAAAGGTCGGATTTGTTTTTCAACTACATAATCTAATACCAACTTTAACTGCAAAAGAAAATGTTGAAATCCCAATGGTAGGTTTATCCAGACGACGAAACCGCAAGGCAAGAAGCGAGGAATTACTGACTCTCGTTGGTCTATCTGACCGGATGGAACACCTTCCTAACCAGCTGTCAGGCGGTCAGAGACAACGTGTAGCGGTGGCAAGAGCCCTGGCAAACAAACCACCTCTCGTCCTTGCAGATGAACCCACTGGAAACCTGGATACCACAGCTGGAATGGAATTAATGCAGCTGCTACAGGATTTGAACCATTCGCAAGGTACTACTTTCATCGTGGTAACTCACGATCTTAACGTTGCAAGACAGACAAACAGAGTTATTGTTATGGGGGACGGAAATATAATCCGAGAAGATAAAATTGGCACCCCGATCGAAGAGGATCTCAGAATATGGCGCCATTCGGGGCTCGGTCGACGAATAATATCAGGAGAGTTATCCGAACTTAAATCTCTCGGCATTCAACAAAATCAAGTTGAGACACTGCAAAATTTGTTTCAAAATGTGAATCAGGATGATTGAATGATCATTCTGATGTTCATCGATGCTGCTAGGTTTATTCAGATCAAAACGCTGATTTGGTTCAATATTTCCACAAAATTAATTGAATGATATTGGTTACCGGCGGAACGGGTTTTATTGGAAAAGTATTGATCAGGCATCTTGCCGAGGATAATCATCACGTCAGGACCCTTATCCGTCCCTCCATAAAATCACCATCCCTACCAAAGGGGGTACCTATCGATGCTGCAGTAAGTAGTTTACAGGATGATAGAGGACTCCGCGCAGCAATGGTAGATATTGATACTATTTTCCACCTTGCAAGCGGCGAATGGAGAGGTACCCAGGCAAGTCTAATGGAAATTGATATTCAAGGTACACGATCTGTAATTCAAGCAGCCAAGGATGCAGGAGTCCAGCACCTATTCTATATCAGCCATATCGGCGCTGATCGTGCCTCTGCTTATCCAGTATTGAAAGCAAAAGGAATTGCAGAAGAATTTGTTAGACGAAGTGGTATAAATTACACAATCATTCGTTCAGCGATCGTTTTTGGGCGAAATGATGGGTTTACAACTGGATTGGCTCAGATAATTAATACATCACCTTATTTCTTTATCATTCCCGGCGATGGAACAACCCTTCTCCAACCTTTGTGGGTAGAGGATTTAGCGACATGCCTTACATGGTCACTGGACAACGAAGATATCGTCAACAGGACTTTAGAAATAGGTGGCCCAGAATATCTCACTTTCAACCAGATCTCTGAGTTAATTATGAAAACAATTAACAAGAAACGCCGGACAGTAAATATCAGACCGCCGTATTTAAGAACATTAACTGTGTTCATCGAATCGATTTTCCCAAACCCCCCGATCTCTGTTTACTGGCTGGATTACCTTGCTGCAAACCGGACGTGTTCACTGGATACCCTTCCAAGAGTTTTCAATCTTTTACCATCCCGTTTTCCTCACCGAATTGAATACCTCAGTGAAGGTATTGAAGGTCTAACGATATGGCGGAATATGCTAACCCGGAGAGGATAAACCTAAAAATTTCAATCAATCGAGGCATATATGAATAACTGGTCTTTAGGAGATATATATCGACTCCAGATATTGGAAAAACCTGAGCACATACATGCAATCGAAGACTTACAACGTATAGTTTGGCCTGGAAACGAAACCGAAATTGTTCCAGCCCACATGCTTATCACAATCGCGCACAACGGGGGAATCGTAATTGGAGCTTTTGACATCAGCCATCATAAAATTTCAGACACAGAAAACAAACCAGAAATTGAACATAACATTCCCTCAGATTTTCCTCTGGTTGGATTTGTGTATGGTTTCCCGGGGATATATCCTACTCCTGATGGTCCAAGATTAAAACATACCTCTCACCAGATGGGGGTGCATCCAGAGCATAGAAGTAAAGGTCTGGGATTCGCATTAAAACGAGCCCAATGGCAGATGGTTCGACATCAGGAGATAGACCGGATAACCTGGACTTATGATCCTTTACTAAGTCGAAATGGACACCTAAACATATCGAAACTAGGCGCAGTATGCAATACGTATCTAAGAAATGTATACGGAGATCTACATGATGGTCTCAATATAGGTCTACCTACTGACCGCTTTCAAGTTGACTGGTGGACGAATTCTGCGCGGGTAAAGCAGCGGCTGAGTAAAAATGCTCGCCGAAAATTAGACCTGGCTCATTACCTGGCTAGTGGAACTGAAATTATTAATCCAACCTTCCAGAATCAAGCAGGAATTCCGCTAACTGAATTTGATCAGATACAGAATATGACTGATGGGTTTCTTGATTCCAGAGGAAAACCCCCTATTGTTTTAATTGAAATTCCATCAGATTTTTTAGAATTAAAAGCCAAGGACATCTCTTCAGCAAGAAGCTGGCGGTTATTGACCCGTAACCTCTTTGAATTCTACTTCGAACAGGAGTATTTGATTACCGACTTTGTCCATATATCAGGAGAAAATGCTCGAAGTTTTTATGTTTTAAGTTTTGGGAAAAGTACGTTATGAAAATTGAAAAAATTAATATTTACCACCTAAGAATGCCGTTGCAGAATCCATTTGAAACTTCTTTTGGACGTATAAAAACTCGTGATTGTTTATTGCTAGAAGGGTATAGCAATGGTGTGATTGGTTATGGTGAATGTGTCGCAGACCGTGACCCGGGGTATTCCTATGAAACCTCCTTAACCGCATTGCATATACTTCGTGATTTCTTAATTCCGGCGGTACTTTCCAAGAACATAATAAGTGCACAGGAATTACAGTCTCTAATGATATTCGTCAGGGGACACCCAATGGCAAAAGCCAGTCTAGAAATGCTATTCTGGGATATAAAAGGAAAGATGGAGAACGCTTCTTTAAAGCAACTTATCGGTGGAGATCGTGAGAGAGTGCCTGTAGGCGTTTCGGTAGGTATTCAAGAATCTCCAAAAGAATTAATTGACAAAGTTACTTTGTATCTCTCTGAAGGATATGGAAGGATAAAAATAAAGATAAAGCCAGGGCGGGATATTACAGAAATCAAGGCATTAAAATCTGAGTTTCCAGATCTACCATTACAGGTAGATGCAAATTCGGCATATACCCTGGAGACCTCAGAAGTATTTGAAAAAATCGATCGATTTGGTTTGATACTTATTGAACAACCTCTTGCTGAGGATGACTTGTGGGACCATAAAAAGTTGCAGGTCAGGTTAAAAACCCCTATTTGTCTCGACGAGAGTATTGTATCCCCAAGACATGCACGTCAGGCGTTAGAATTGGAAGCATGCCGGGTGATAAACATTAAAGCTGGACGGTTAGGTGGACTCAGCCAGGCAATTGAGGTTCATAATATAGGCTATTCTCTAGATGTACCGGTTTGGTGTGGAGGAATGCTTGAAACTGGTGTGGGACGAGCCGCGAATCTGGCTTTAGCAACGCTTCCCGGTTTCACTCTTCCTGGAGATATTTCGGCGACAGATAGATATTACCGGAAAGATATTACCAGCCAAGTGTTCACACTCAATCCCGACAGCACCATTGATGTGCCAACAGGACCGGGATTGGGAATAAACATCGATCTCAAGGCAGTTTACCAATACAATCTATCAAAAATTACAATTGACTGATCGAATTATTCTATATGCTTTTAATGTCGTGTATCATTTTATTCAAAAATTATTATTTGACAGAATCCTATGAAAATCTATGATATATCGTTGACAATATCTCCCGATCTGCCAACATGGCCAGGTGATCCACCCATAAAAATAAGTAGGGTAGAGAAAATTGAAGAGGGTGCAGACGCTAACGTCACTCAATTAAATATGAGCGCCCATGTGGGTACACATGTGGATGCGCCGTATCATTTTTTGGGTGGAGATTCCCCAACTGTTGAAAAATTACCACTGGAAATTCTTCATGGGCGGGCTTATGTGCTCTGTCTCGATGAGGAAATTGATCTAATTACAGCTTCCGTTTTAGAAAAATCCGAGATTCCAGCCCGAATTCGACGCCTTTTGATAAAAACAAGAAATTCAAAATCCTGGGCCCATGATGAAAAAATTTTTAATAAGGATTTTGTTGCAATCAGTGAAGATGGAGCAAAATTTATTATTAGCAGAGGCATTAAGCTGGTTGGGGTAGATCACCTGTCGGTTGCTCCTTTCACGAATACAATCCCCACCCATAAAGAGTTATTATCCGCTGGTGTGGTCATTGTCGAGGGATTAAACTTACACAATGTCCCTCAGGGGCGCTATTCCCTATTCTGCCTGCCATTAAAGATTAAAGGATCAGATGGAGCGCCTGCGCGTGCGATTCTGTTAGGAGCATAACCTCAGATTTGTGATTTAACACTGCAGTAATTGATTTATTTAATCAATCCGGAAAGGCAAGTCGCTACATAACGCCTTTATAGATTTACTATAATCGTTTCCAACAAAAACTTCCGTACCTGATTTATTATAAGGTTTCCGCACGACAGCAAGAGCTATATATCCATACCTGGGAGAATCTGCAACCGAAGTAACCACCCCAATTGACTTCCCATCTAACCAGATACGGTCAGAAGTATTCGCTAGTTTATCCAATCTTAAACCACATAAAAGCTTTGTCACTTTATCATAATTTATCTGCCGCGCGACAACTTCTTGTCCTGTATAGCAGCCTTTTGTGGTAGAGATTAAATCCTCTAGGTTGACTTCCAATGGAGTATATTCCTCTGTCAATTCTCTTGTCTCAGCCGGGAAACCTGCTTCTATCCTCATCAAGTTGTAATCATCTAAACCCAATTTTATAGACCCCGAATCATTAATAACTTTATTCACGTCATACTGAAGTTCGATTGGAAAAACCAACCGGCAATTAAAAATTAATTTATCTGCGCTCCCAATTGCATGAATAATTTTTTTGTCAATTGCAGTAACTTCAACGCGTCCTGGTGCTGGTACATTGCCAAAACCCAAAGACTTTAAAATACTTCCCACGCTGTTTCCAATAAGCTCAATTTGTAGATAATCATTACTTTTATCCAGAATGCTGACTTTATCCATAATAAAGATACGGTTTTTAAGATAATTTAGAGTTTTTTCACCGTATCCTGACAATGTGAGAATTAGGATGCCTTTGAATTTTGAATCAGGTTTTGAGCTATGCTCCAATTCCGGAAGTAAAGTCAGTAAATCAATAATTCTTGCATTTGCTGTTGTTAAGACAGTGAATAGAACCTCACTATCCTGTAATTTTGTAATGTCATTTGTCGTCTGTCTCTGCATGAAATCAATGCAATCTTCTCCCATTAATAGCAAACAGCCTGGATTCTCAAATATATAATAATTAGAAATTGGATTCATTCGCTGTCCTCCAGGTTCCACATATTCTAATAAACAAAAGCGTGAAACGGTTATGTTCGTTTCACGCCAATTTTCAAATCCAGTTTGATTTTTTCTTATACAGCCATTGGTTCTGGAGTGCCGCTTGTTTTTGGGAAAGGAGGCGGGAATATTTTCTCAAACTCATCTCGAGTGATCGTTTCCACTTCCAATAACCTCTTTGCAACCGCATCCAGTTTTTCCCGGTAATCGCTTAATATCTGTTTTGCCTTTTCGTAGGATTCATTAACTATACTGCGCACTTCTGCATCGATTTGTTCTGCAATCGCTTCTGAATAATCGCGCTGTTCAGATATCTCTCTTCCAAGGAATATCAGTTCTTCTTTCTGTCCATATACCATGGGACCTAGCTGGCTGCTCATACCTAGTCGGGTTACCATCGTACGAGCCATTTTTGTTACTCTTTCAAGATCATTGGATGCGCCTGAAGTGATATCATCGAACACCAATTCTTCCGCAGCACGTCCTCCTAGCAATCCAATCATATCTGCCATCAACTTCTTACGAGGCATTAATGTCCGGTCTTCTTCAGGCAAAGCCAGAGTATATCCACCAGCCATGCCTCGTGCGATAATCGATACTTTATGAACAGGATCAGCCTGAGGCAATGCATTCATTACCACCGCGTGACCTGCCTCGTGGTATGCAACAATTTTTTTCTCGTCTTCACTGATAAGACGGCTTTTCCTTTCAGGTCCAGCAATGACTCGCTCAATGGATTCTTCCATTTCAGATTGACCAATCAATTTCTTATTTCGTCTGGCAGCAAGGATTGCGGCTTCATTGACCAGATTTTCGATATCGGCACCCACAAACCCTGGGGTCGAGCGGGCTAAAACCGAAAGATCAACATCAGGGGAAAGTGGTTTTCCTTTTGTGTGTACCTTTAAAATTGCCTCCCTTCCCCGCATATCCGGTCGGTCAAGAACCACCCGCCTATCAAATCGACCAGGCCGTAGAAGTGCTGGGTCAAGAATATCGGGGCGGTTTGTCGCCGCCATGATGATTACATTTGTATCCGTATCAAAGCCATCCATCTCAACGAGCATTTGGTTCAGCGTTTGTTCCCTCTCGTCATGGCTGCCTCCCAATCCCGCGCCTCGATGGCGTCCGACTGCATCTATTTCATCAACAAAAACAATACACGGCGAATGTCGCTTTGCCTGATCAAACAGATCTCTCACACGGCTGGCGCCTACACCAACAAACATCTCAACAAATTCGGAACCTGAAATCGAGAAGAATGGTACGCCCGCCTCTCCAGATACAGCTTTTGCCAATAAAGTCTTGCCTGTTCCGGGAGGTCCTACAAGCAATACGCCTTTGGGGATCCTTGCTCCAATCGCAATAAATTTTTCTGGTTCACGCAAAAATTCGACCACTTCCTGCAAATCCTCTTTTGCTTCTTCAACACCTGCTACATCTTGGAATGTAACTGTCGGTTGGTCTCCAGTGAACATCCGGGCGCGTGATTTTCCGAATGATAGAGCAGCATTATTGCTTCCCTGCGCTTGCCGGAATACAAACCAGAATACACCTGCAAGAATTATGAACGGCAGGATATAACCAAGAGCGGTCGCAATTCCCAACCAGGCACTTGGTGGTTTAATTTCTATCCTGATGTTATTCTCAGATTGGAGTTGACCAGTTGTTACACCTAATTCTTTTAATTGTTCTACTAAAGTGGAATTGCTTTCTTTATAGGAAGTTCTTTCATTCCCATTTACATCAATTACACGCAAGCGGTTATCGTCTTCAACGATCCGTTCTATCTTCCCAGCTTGAATTTCAGCCGCAAGTTCATTTATTGAAAGTGCTTCCTGGGCTGTTGAAGACTGTTGAAAATTATAAACAACCATCGATATGATAGCGATAAACAACAACAGGTATATTATCGATGATCTATTTCGAGTTGGATTCACCAAACCTCCAAATCAATTAAAAATATACATTATCCAGAAGAAATTATACCAATCTAAATACCAGCAAGGTAGAAGCAACTAATTATTAACCTGAATTCTAACAACCTTCTAACAGTTTTATGTAGGTTTTTCCAAATATTCTCATTTTATCTTTAGAAATCCATGGCGAATACTTCTCTGAAAATAATAGCAATCGGAGTTCAAAACTTTAGAAAATATAAATTAACAATATCTATCTGCGGGAATCTAAAGAACCCCAGATAACTGCGTCAATTTTTCTGAGAATCCGCTTAACAAATGACCGCAATCTCGCGTAAAACCGGATTGCCGGAGGCCTTACCACCCGCAAACCCGGGAAGGGACCACTCCACCTTACAACTGCAGCACCCCAGGTTAGCCCTGCCCCGAACCCAACAAAAACGACATTATCCCCTGGGTTTAATTTTCCTTCAGCGATGGCTTCACAGGTAGCTATGGGAATGGAAGCTGTTGAAGTGTTTCCAAATCGGTCAATATTTAAGACACAGCGATCCATCGGGATATTAAGATTCCTGGCTGCAGTTTCAATTATGCGCTTATTCGCCTGATGGGGGATAACCAGGTCGATATCATCTAGGCTTAGATTAGCTTTTCGAACAACCTCATGAGTGGATTGAACCATAACACGGGTTGCAAACCGATAAACTTCCCGCCCATTCAT
>JBJYWI010000274.1:0-1518 GCA_046259385.1 Anaerolineales bacterium | reverse complement strand
AACCGAGCAAAGACAATTCCATCAATAGCAAGACCGAAGAGATCACTAAAAGCTGCAGCCGGGGAAAGTCCAGCGAGCGCACCCACCAAGCTTCATGGCGCCATAAAGGCAACAGCGTGAGAATGGCGATAAAGACCGTCAAAATGATGAATATGACAAGAATCAATGCGTTATAATCTCAATTCATTCCGGCATAATCGTATTTGCAAATATACCAATAGCGCTTAAAACAAATAGGCGAAATACCAATCGGGAGCGTATTTTTTCTATAATAATGAACTTATCGAGCTAAACATAGGAAATGGTTAAGATATCCAGAAATTATATGCAAATTCAGTTTGTTGGTATTCGCAAATCAATCCACTATTGTACGGTGGGGAAAATAAACAAACCAATAAAATTAAAGGACCCACTTGAAATGCGACATTGCGATACTATTGTGTACGGATAGGTATGAATGAATGATCTTCTATGAATTGTATCTATAATGAAAAACGAAACCCGCTCATAATTTTAATATTTTCCAAGCTACTTGCCCATTCCATGACACCGGCGCTCCTGATCTGGTCATGGTAGCCTAATCTAATCGAACCTCTATCTGGTCTGGTTTCCGAACAGCGAGTTTCACATCATCAATCTTGAAACATATAACAAAGAGGTTTGCTATGATAATCCGTGTAGTCACTTACCATGCTATCCAAGGGAAAGATGCTGAAAAGTGGATGGAAACTACAGCATCTGAATTTCGTAGCGTAAGTGGTATGCGTCGTGTTGAATTTTTCCGCGGTCAAAGCGATCCGTCTCAATATGGAGCGATAATGCTTTTCAGAGATCAGGCAGATTTAGACAATTACAAAGAGGAACAGGCTGGGACATACCAAAGTCTGGTACGGCGTAGTCGTGAGACCTGGGTGGATAATTCGAAGCCAGTCACCGAGAAGATTTACGAAATACTTGATATTTGATGGAAGGAAACTATGTCTTAATCGGCAAAATTAGTAGGATAAGGGATAAAGTGACTATTTCATTTTCGGTGGATAATGCATTATTCATGGTCAGATATCCATTAAATATTGCATTAACGAAATCCGATTAAAAAAATCGTATCGCCTCCCTATTGACAGAGATGCTTTGGTATATAAGTTACACACATTGTTCCTGTTGAATATGGGTCGCTCTCATACTGCAATTCCGGAACACATCTCATCAACAACTCCTTCTGCACTATTACCAACACGCGACCGAAGCAGTGAACTCAAGCAATTCAGATTGGTTCTTTCCGTTTTCACCATCCAATTAACAGGAATCGTTTCATAATGTAAATCTTAATCCAAGCGGGTCCTTGAGGTTTTAATCTCTCTTTGATGAAAGGAGGAAATAGAAAATGGCTATCTATATGACACAATTTGCATACACCCCGCAGGCATGGGCAGCTCTGGCGAAAAATCCAGAGGATAGAGGTAAAGCGTTTGCAAACCTGGCCGAGAAGCTTGGCGGTAAAATGCACAATATCTACTA
>JBJYWI010000273.1:0-11719 GCA_046259385.1 Anaerolineales bacterium | reverse complement strand
AGGCGCTCATCAGCGGGGATTGGAAACAGGATGAATTTCTGGTTGTTCCGCCTGGACACGTTATCAGGCAGTCCATCAACGATGGATTACTGAAAGCTGAGCCGGTGTAATCCCACAAAACAGAATAATCAATCGGATTGTAGATTTTTACCAGGTGCATCATACGGGTTTATTCCCCGGATTTCATGTACAACCTGTTCTACCAAGATACCGGCATCTTTCTCAATAGTCTCCACAAATCGATCGAATTCCTCATCGGTAAATACGCTCTGCCCCCCTTTTAAGAGTGGACGACCCAGGACCATCAGGTCAGCTTGGATTTCTAAAGCCGCCGAATACAATTGTCCGGGAATATCCCCTTTTCGGATGAGGTAATCCACATCCTTTACCCCCCGCCGCCTGGCGCGGTCTACCAGGATCAGCATTGAGAACTCTCCCATCTCCTCCAGCTTACGGTATGCAGCATTGAGGGCAGTGAGTGTCGGCGAAGCTCTTCCTAGAAACTCGGCCTGGATAACAAAACAGTAAGTCAATTTTGCATCGTGTTCCAAAGTCAATTCAATGGCTCTGGTCACTGTTTCCCTGCTCTCTGGTTTCCCGCGCACAGCGCAGACAATGTGTTTGATTCTATCCTGCGTCATTTTGTCTCCTCATAAGAAATGGAATATCAACCAGAGCGTCGCAAGTCCGACTGTGATGATCAAGGCAGGAAAACCTTTTTTTATGAAGTACACATAACTGATCGGGTATCCCGCACCTTCAGAAATACCAGCAGTGACCATATTCGCGGATGCCCCGATCAGCGAACCGTTCCCGCCCATGGCAGACCCTACAGAAAGGCAGTAAAAAAGGACTTTGCTGTTCGCCCCAGGTACGGTTGCGCTTAGGAATCCAACCACGGGAAGCATGGCGGCAGTGAAAGGGATATTTGCCACAACCATTGAGAAAAGCGCACTTAACCAGGTTACCGCCAGCATCGTTAACAAAAGATTATCGCCCACCACCCTGCCTATTCCGTCAGCAACCAGGCTGATCAACCCGACTTCCTGTACAGCGCCTACAACAATGAATAAAGACATGAAGAACACCAGCGTCGTCCAGTCTACCGCCTCGATCATCTCATCGATATTGGGTCTTATCCAAACCATCAGGGCAGTAGCGCCAATCAGAGCCGTTACTGAAGGGAGCAAGTGTATCCGCTCACCGAGGATGAACAGCACCAGCATAAACGCTCCAATTACACCCGCTTTTTTCAGGTGCGTCGGTTTTGTAATAACTCCCCGTTCAGCCAACCTTTCCATCAATATGGGTGAAGCACTTTTTGCCTGCGCCAATTCTTTTCGATACAGAAAGCCGCAGTAAACCGCCAAACCAATAAAGGCAAGTAAAACCCCTGGAGTCAGGTTTTTTAGAAAGTCATTGAAGGTAATATTCGCGTATGAGCCAATCAAAATATTTGTTGGAGTCCCGACGAGGGTGCTGACTCCGATTACATTCGAAGCCATTACCTCTGGTATCAGCAATGCCAGGGGATTGATCCCCAGAGAAATGGCAATCTGGACGCTGATAGGAGTCATGAGCAGCATAGTGGTTACATTATCGAGAAAAGCAGACGCGATTCCAGTGATTAACATCAGGATCATCAGTAACAGCCAGGATCGCCCTCCTGATATCCGGTAGGCAAAAAAAGCCAGCCATTGAAAGACGCCGGTATTTTCAACCACCGCGATGACGATCATCATCCCCATTACCAAAAAAATAACATTCCAATCTATATAACTGATTGCGCTCGTAAAATCGAATATATAAAGGCTTTCGGATATCGGTTGTCCAAGATAGCTGATTGCAAGCACAAGCACAGCTCCTACTAGGGCTGACAGTGTATTGTGGAGCGCTCCAGCAGCAATCATCACGAGCATTCCAATAAAAATCAAAGTGGCGATCCAGAAAGCGGGACTGATATGCCGACGTAAGCTGACCAGCGGAATTTTTACTGTGTTTCCGGCTCGCAGCATTTCCACCGCATTCGAGTCCAATTCCAGATGTTCTGGTTCGAAATGAGCTCGCTCGAAATTGAGCCCTGCTCCGTCTGGGATATATTCAGGCACAGAGATGCTGTAATATCCATTAGGCTGGGTTTTCACCTCAGCCAGGGAGTCTTCTTGCGAACCCATGGTAAGGGTTACTTCTACCCCCTCAACAGGCTGGTTCTGAGAATCATAAACAGCGCCAGTAATCCAGGCTGCGTCGGATTTCACCTGGGCTTCTGATATGCCCTTTACATGAGTGCAAACCATACCAAACAGTATAAAGACGACAGGTAGAATTAATATTAGCTTTGTAGATTTACGCACTGTCATCCCCCTCAACTAGGATGACATCAGCGCCGCTCTCCCTTTCGATCTGCTGACTGAACTCCAGTAACCTTTCCCTTGTAAAAATATCCTGCTCTTCTTTCCCTTTTGGTTGACCCAGTATGACATAATCCGCCCTTATTTCCCGGCATAAATAAATGATCTCTTCTCCCACATTTCCCTTGCGGATCACACCTTCCGCTTCTACCCCCAATTCAAGCGCTTTTTCCTGCGCAACAAGTAAAATGAAATTGCCCATCTGGTACATCTCATCAGTGATTGTCCGCACCCTGCTGCTGGCTGTATGTGCAAGGAAATCCAGGTTCAATACATATAAAAAATAAAGAGGCAAATTATGCTCGCCGGCTAATTCCACAGCCTTATTAATTGTGGTCCGGCTGGCAAGCCCGCCCCGAATAGCACAAATTATTCCCGACATTGGATTCTCCTGAAATAAATTAAAACAACAAGGATGGTTGATCGTGTTATTATTACAACAAAGCTTCCAAATCTTGAAGGTTATCCGGCCACAGATTTTCCCGCTCCAAAGAATCGATCTCCGTTTCAAGGAATATGTAGAACAAAGATAAAGAAGGCGTTTCTGTGTGGGTAATTTCTGAAAACTTGGCCTTCAACTTCTTAAGACAGGCGCAGTACAATGTCAAAGGATCAACGCATACCAGATGCCTCTCATATGGCGCCATGTGAGGAAGCTCATCCGCCCGCCTTTCACCAAGCAGTATGGCGACTTCATTCGCCAGAATGGTTGGGATGCTGTTAAAATCTTCGAGTCTTAAGATCGGGGCGGATGAGTGCAAAGACAAAGTCGTACTATTTTCTCCTGTATCAATATCCAGTTCACCACCGAAAGTGAAAGCGGAGATGTTGTCTTTTTTGTTGGTTGAAATTTTCATCATACCAGCACATACCTGTTGAGATTCACCATATAGCCAGGGATGGCTGAATGAAGAAATTTCAGACGAATCTTCACATGCTGCAATCCGCATGGAGACCCGGACAGGAAAATCATCCCCATCGCTTTGATTAGCAGAAGGGTCCCGGAGGATCACATCCAGACGGGGCGCGCCGGGAGAGTTTTTTCGGTCAGGTGGATAAAACACCACATTAAGAAGGTTCTCTTTCATTAATCCTCCTTGCAAATTTGCTTTCTTGTACCTGTTATTTTAGAAGTATTTCTTCTCTCAAGCAGAATCACTATCGATCAGGGCAGGCATGCCCGGCTCCCTAACATTTACATATAAATCCCTTTCCTTATCTCTTATCGCCTGTTCGTACACACTCACCAGTTTTTTTGCGGTTTTAAGGATATCAAAACTTTCTGCTCGCTTAACTGCCGATTTCTTAAGTCTGGCAGTTAGCTCTTCATCCTCCATCAGCCTGACAACTGCCTCCGTCAGCGCGTCCGGGTGGTTTTCCACCAGGAAGCCCTGGCAACCATCCTCCACGATGTCACGAGTACCGCTGGCATCAACAGCTACCACGGGCAGGCCGGCAGCCAACGCCTCCAGGGTGACAAGACCCTGGGTCTCGCTTGTGGATGCAAAAATGAACATGTCTGCTGATCTTAAATAGGCTGGCACATCGCTTAGAGGCACTTCGCCGGGGAATTTCACCCGGCTTGAGACTCCCAATTCATCACACAACTTCTGCAAGGTTTTTCGCTCAGGACCATCGCCCAGGATAATCAACCTCAGGTTCTTATACATATCCATCGCCCTGGCAGCGCCGTGCAGCAGTGTGTTCCAGTTCTTTTCCGGCGCCAATCGACCAATTGAAATCATTACGCGATCCGTTTCCCAACCGTACTGGGAGCGAATATTACTCCCGTCTTCATCCACAAACCGCTCCAGGTCTATTCCGGTTGGAATAACTGTATAATGCGATTCCAATCCATACTCCTTTTTTAAAATGTCGAGCATACTCTCTGAGGGGACCACAATATGCTGGCATTTTCGCATATATTCACGAAGCCAGTTATTGACAGCATTCTTTAAGAAATTTTGTACTGCTTCCTGAGGGATAGGGATGTAATTGGTGTATTCCCTGTACTGACTGTGAAAGGTAAACACGAGCGCCAGGTCAAGTTCACGGGCTTTTCGGGCTGCAGCCTGTCCAACCAATACAGGATGGTGACTGTGGATAAGATCCAGTTTCAGAGAAGGTAACAACCAATCAATATGAGGTGAAATTGGGATCACCGCTGGTATATTTGATTCAAGCGGAAGATGAAAACTTGGATAGCGAAAAATGAACGGTTCCTGATCCTGGTAATTCTCATCCTGAGCAAATACAAATATTGTATGCCCTATTTCACTGAGCGCCTTGCGGTAAGATCTTAAAGAACTGACAACGCCGCTTACAACTGGCAGGTAAGAATTAGTGAAAAAAGCAATGTGCAATTCAACCTCTGCTGTAATAGTTTAGATCTCTGTGTGCCTCTAAATTCGATTCTTCCAGTTCAGGCAGGTATGGTTCCTCCCTGTCCATATAATTTACATGCCAATCTACAACAACTTCTTCTTCTCCAAAAATTAGCAAAGCGCCAATGCTCTTATCGGCCATTTTTCACGCTGCATCCAGGATCGCCGCTTTTGTAAAAATCATCCAGATATCATATCCTATGCGTTCCAGGATTCGTTTTACCGTGATTGTTGGATACATAGACCACCTATTCTAAGCTACCTAATATTATGCTACATTGTTTATGTATCTATCAATATTATTTCTTGATTAATTCTCTAGTCTTTCCAGAAAACATGAGGACATTATAAAGCTAGAATCAGGGAATGCTCATTGCCAGGAATAGACTCAAACTTCTCAATCCATCTGTTCGGACTGCTTACCCTGAATCCTTCCCTTAATCTCCACATTAACATCATAAGTTGGAAAGGGCATCTCAATTTTCTGCTCTTCTAAAGCCAGAATGATCGCTTTATTCACGCTGGTTCTCAGCCGCAAATCACGATAACTCTTTAACCAGTAAAAAACCTGGAATATCATTGCCGTTTCGCCAAAATCGATAAAATCAGCCTGGGGAGCTGGTTCTTCTTTAATCCCATCAATTTTCACGATTGTGTTTTCTAGTATCTCAATCACTTTATCTATATCTGACCCGTAAGCAATCCCCAGGGATAACTTTACACGGTAACTCGGGTCGTTGTTTGTATAATTCTCCACCTGGTTGTTCCCCATAATTGAGTTGGGAATAACTACCAGACGGTTGTCCAATCTGCGGATTTTGGTGGTTCGGATACCAATATCCTCAACATCCCCCCAGAGATCCATGTTATCA
Source organism: Anaerolineales bacterium (assembly GCA_046259385.1). Taxonomy (GTDB): domain Bacteria; phylum Chloroflexota; class Anaerolineae; order Anaerolineales; family UBA4823; genus CAVWDI01. The sequence continues at coordinate 6,052 of JBJYWI010000273.1, read as the reverse complement.
ACCTTGATCCTATCTCCAATCCGATATGGACGGTCTACCAGAATAATAAAACCATTAATAATATCCTCCAGGGTCTCCTTCGCCGAAAGAGAAAGCGCCAGACCTCCAAGGCCAAGCACCGCGAACAGAGCTGTGAGATTGAACCCGGCGTTCTTCAGGACGACCGCAACTCCCACAATAAATATCGTGATCTGAATTAGCCGGCGCAGAAGAGGCGAAAACGCATTCCATACCGTCCTTTTTTTAGGGGAATCGATTTGTTTTATCATACCCTCCGCAACAATATCAATCAACCTCCATGCCGCAATCGCGATCGCCAGCACATAGAGGGAAAAATAAAAGATATCCAGCGCCTGCTTCAACCCAGGTGACAAAATTTCAAGCCGTGCAGTCGCAAATTCCAGGGAGATTGTCGTGATCAATAACTGCAGGGTCAGGCCAAAAATTTTTACCAAACGGTCATCCAACCATGTGCCGGTATGTTGGGAGATCCAGGTGAGCGCTTTTAAAATCAGGGAGGAAAAAAGGATTCCCAGAACGACGATCAAAACTGACACCAACAGGTTAATCAGGTTCTCGCCATTCCACCCCAAGACCGTCACTCTGTTTATGCCAGTGCTCCGCGAGACATCCTCCACAAGATAATCAAGCTGGCTGGGCGTTGCGGTAGGAGCGGGTGTTGGAGTCTCCAGAACTGGCTCTTCGGTAGGCTGCGCATTAGATCCATCAGGTGACGGGTTTGACTGGCTGGATGCATCCCCATACCCGCTTCCGCTAGCTTGCTGCGGAAATGGTATCGAACTTCCCGTGTTAGTCTGGCACCCAGTAGCGACAATCCCAAATACCAGGAGAAAAATCAAAATATAAATGGCTAGTCGATGTGTTCTCATGATATTTCTATTCTCCTTTATCAAATTGACCTTAACTGGCGAATTGATTGATATTGAATGTGCATAAATTGCGTGCAGAATGTATAGCACTTGCTAAAATATTTCCGGGCTTCCAATCTATGATGGTACACGGAAAAAATTAATGTCTCACGGTGCTAGAATTACTTATAAAACAGATTTGCTTGGTTGTCTCCTTTTCTTCAAATTTTTACATGCCCGGTTCTTCTTTATCATTGAGGCTGGAAACAATACCGATATTGCGGAATTTCGCAAATTTCGCGCTGGCTTCCTTGCTAAGTCCTTCTATGAACCTCTGCGATTTCTCTACCGTCATTTTGGTAGATTCCTGTATCTCTTGAATAGCGTAGAGGGTTTTATCCTTCATCTCCCGGCTGTTCTCCTTCAGCAATCGGCGCGTCGCTTCCCCCGCTCGCGGGGTATACAATAATGAAACTGCTGAGCCTATCGCGGCTCCAAGCAGGAAAGTAAATATCCCTGTTTTTTTTCATATTCAATCACCTCTAATTTTTATTCCTATTTTATATAGCGTGCTGATTCACGAACTATCCACGCCATTATGCACAATATCAAGATAACATAAAATCATTCTCATGGATATACATCGTTGCACAAACACGGGATATAGATTACGGTATATCTGTCTATTAATAGATTCTCTTGAATAAAAATCAATCATTTTTCGATATCAATCCACTGAAATCATAATCAACATTCGTATGCTGTTTCCAAATTCAAAATATTCATTGCTCGGGAGAAAATTCTGGCTGTAACTTTGATGAAGAATCCTTGAATTGATACAATAAGTTCAGGCGATTTCAATTGAAGATAATTTGTGTCAAGCCCGTATGAGTCTGATCCAGTTAAATCTATCTCCATATATATCCAACCTGTATAACTGTGCATATTGAACACATGCGTATTATTTATTATATTTAATGGTGTGTTCTTATCTCAACAATAAAATACTGACGCAGATCGAGATCAAAAGTAAACATACTCGGTTTCTAAAAAACAAAAGGAGGTAATGTAATGCAAACTACTCAGGATACTTATACATACACAGCCCGGAGCGCAGACGATCCTTCAAAAGTGGTAACTTTTACGCTGCTCAATGGTCATATGCGTGTTAATATGACCGATATTTTGGACCAAGCCAGTACAATCGCAGGATCGGAAGAGACACCGGAAGAGCTCAAACGCCAGCTATCTGTACAGGCAAAGCCTGTTCTAACAAAACTGTTCGAAAATATCTCCGGACCTGTGCAGATCAACGATGTGAATGCAAGCATCCAGGAAAATAGATTGAAAGTCACCTTGTGGCAAAGGGTCTCCGGGTTGCGACTAGCCCCTGTTTTGTTTAACATGGGTGCAGTAGACAATAAAGAAGCAGCGCAGGCTTTTGTCGAGGAATTAAACACCCGCAAATCAAAGGCGCCTGACGCAGGCAGGTTTTCAGGTCCGATGGATTACTGGCTTGGATGGATTGGAGTGCTTGTCTTTACGGGCATAGTGCTACGCTGGATCACAAAACGGAATGAATCATAACAATAATTAGAAAAGGTGGTGAGACTAATTAATAATAAAGATGAAAAGTTTACTGTGGAGGGGATTGTCACTGAGGCGTTTCCAGCCGGAAAGTTTAACGTTAAACTGGATAACGGTCACGAGTTGACAGGGTACATCAGCGGGAAGATGCGCAGGTATAATATCCGCGTGCTGCTTGGGGACCGTGTGAAAGTGGAACTCAGCCCATACGACCTGGACCGGGGTCGCATCGTGTACCGCTTCAAGAGAAAAGATCCCAAGGTAAATAAAATCGTAAAATCCAAGGCAGCGCGTGCATTTGGGGGTTAAAATAGTAACCGGTTTCCAAACAGCTTACAATTAGAATCCTCCGGACAGGATAGCAAGTTCAGAATATGCCTGTCTTGCGGTACATCTGATTCAAAGGAAGTCTATGGAATTTCAAGAATATCCCCTCCCATCATTTTACAACCCTGAAGCTGCAGGCGAGGTCTGGCGGGTGCCTTACCAAAACAGGGCAGAAAAGGCGCGAGAGTGGTCACGCCTGAACAACATTCAACCAGCTTTCCGGGACGAGTTCAAGCTGGGTTTACTTTTAGTTGATGTGCAGAACACTTTTTGCATCCCCGGATTTGAGCTGTTTGTCAGTGGGCAATCAGGGCTGGGTGCTGTGGAAGACAACCGCCGTTTGTGCAGCTTTATTTATAAAAATCTTGGTTCGATAACAGCGGTTACCGCTACACTGGATACGCATGATCCGCACCAGATCTTTCACCCGGTATTCTTTATAGATGAAAATGGCAAGCATCCAGATCCGCACACCCAGATAAGCTCCGAAGATGTAGAAAACGGCAGGTGGTCCTTCAATAAGGACCTGGCGGAAACCCTGGGATTCTCTCCGGAATATATCCAGGAATACATCAGGCATTACACACAAGAGCTGGAGAGGCGTGGAAAGTATAACCTCACGATCTGGCCGTATCACGCCATCCGGAGCGGGATTGGGCATGCGCTGGTATCAGCCGTTGAAGAAGCCATTTTTTTCCATAGCATATGCAGGCAATCCAGGGCGGACTTTATCTATAAAGGGAACAACCCCCTCACTGAACATTATTCCGTCATGGGTCCGGAGATAATGCGTGACTCAAATGGTCAGCCAATCGCCGAGCCAGATAACACTATCCTGAACAAATTATCTATACTGGACGCGCTGGTGATTGCAGGTCAGGCCAAGAGCCATTGTGTGAGCTGGACAGTAAACGACTTGCTGGAAAGAATAATGGATACTGATCCGCAGCTGGTCACAAAAGTATATTTACTGGAAGACTGCACATCACCGGTCGTTGTACCAAATGTGGTTGACTACACCCAGGAAGCCCAACTGGCATTTGAGCGTTTCTCCAAAGCAGGCATGCACATTGTAAATACAGATGTTCCACTAAAGAAATGGTTTGGGAAAATTTAATGATGAAATCAAACGAGCGGCAGACAGCAGAAGGTTTTCTTTACACCGACATGTACCAGTTGACCATGGCCCAGCTGTATTATCGCGAAGGGATCCACGAACAAGAGGCTCTCTTTGATTATTTTTTTCGCAGTTATCCGGACTACGGGCAGCACCAGGCGGGTTACTGTATCTTTGCTGGGCTGGCATGGCTGCTGGATTGGTTGGAGGACCTGCAAATACACCCTGAAGAAATTGCCTTTCTGGCAGGTCAGAAAGGAAGCACGGGAAAACCTCTTTTCGAGCCGGATTTTTTAGCCTGGCTGGAAAGAGCCCAGCCTTTTTCGGAACTTACCATCCGGGCTGTCCCGGAAGGTCGGGTTGTCCATCCCAATGTGCCGATAGTGGTTGTTGAGGGGCCCTTGTTGTGGGCTCAAATTCTGGAAACATCCTTGCTGAATCACCTTAATTACCAGACCCTGATTGCAACAAAGGCATCTCGTATGCGGGATTGCGGACAGGAAAGGATGCTTCTGGAATTCGGTCTGCGACGAGGCCCTGATAGAGGAGCCAGCGCAGGAGGGCGGGCAGCGCTTATCGGAGGAGCAGATTTCTCTTCTAACGTTGGTTTATCCAAGATTATGGGTCTGGAACCCAAAGGGACTCATGCCCACAGCATGGTACAAGTCTTCATCTCTTCTGGGGGAACCGAGCTGGACGCATTCAAAGCTTATGCCGAGGTGTATCCGGATGACTGCCTGCTGCTTGTTGATACCATTGACACTCTAGAGAGCGGCATCCCGAATGCCATCAAAGTATTCAAAGAACTGCGCCAGAATGGCCATAAGCCGGTGGGCATCCGGTTGGATTCGGGCGACCTGGCTTTTCTGAGCCTGCAAGCCCGCAAGATGTTGGATGAAGCCGGCTTTCCAGACACAATAATCGTGCTCTCCAACCAGCTGGATGAACTCGTTATCTGGCAGATCGCCACCCAGATCCAGGCGGAAGCGTCCAGTTACCATCTTGATCCTGATCACGTACTCGACAAGCTGGTATATGGGGTCGGCACACGTCTGATTGCATCAGAAGGGCAGCCAGCTCTGGACGGGGTCTACAAACTGGTGTCCATCAAGCAGGAAGGCGTATGGACTCCTGCCATTAAGATATCGGAAAATCCGGATAAGATCATCAATCCCGGCTATAAACACGTCTGGAGAGCGTACGACAACCGCGGCAAAGCTACAGTCGATATCCTTTCAATGGAGGATGAGAATCCGGGAGAGATGGAAAAGATCAACCTTCACCATCCGACCGAACACGCCGTTTCGCGCACTCTGATGCGTGACGAGATCGAACGGATCGAACCGCTTTTAGAGACCGTCTGGCAAGACGGCAAAGCCCTCATCGAAACGCCCAGCCTGGAGGAAATGCGCCTCAACCGGCTAAACGATGTGTCCTGTCTGGATCCGGGAGTACGCCGGATTATCAATCCGCATGTTTACCACATCTCCCTTACGAGAAAATTGTGGGAATTAAAGCAGGGACTGGTTAGCTCACTTTCCTAGAGCCATAGAACCCCGCCATCCTTAATCCCGCTTGCTGTATTAATAAGTTATAGAGAGAATTAGCCAATTCATCGGGTGTTGTGGCATGAATTGTCCAGCCTTTTAAAACCCCGCGAGGAAACTATCACCCTGAAAAGCTGCTGCAGGAAAAAAACGATGTTAAATATTGAAGTGAAAAATTCGAGTAACGGGGGAAACCAAAGGAGCGTATATGTTTGAAAAATTATCTTTAGAAAAAACCAGGCAAGAAAGGAAAGCATTAATCCGCGAGAGCGATAAAGCTAATCTTAGAAAGCGTGAAATGGAACTACTATGTCTCAGATGTTAGTTAACTGATCAAAGGTCTGGTCGGAAAAGGGTCGATTTTTCATCAGATTCGAAAAACAGACCAGAAGAAGTTCGAGGTGTTTGATTTTAATAAGAATGAAACAGTGGCAATCGAAACTTTGACCCCTGAAAGAAAGCTGGTAATCCGTTTCAATTTTGAGCCCAAAATCGGAAGGCACCCGGATTTATGATGAATGGCAACTGGAAACCGGTGTTCCAAGAATCATCCAAGGATTAGCCGCGAAACGAATAAAAACCGCTGTGCTAGCCAACCTCATAAT
>JBJYWI010000272.1:5723-10716 GCA_046259385.1 Anaerolineales bacterium | reverse complement strand
TTCAAGGAAATGCGAACCAACGATGAATGCTATGATTCCAACTGCTACCCAGGTAATCAGCATGGTGAAACCAATCGCGACCATCGTCACTAATTTACTAACAATTAGCTTCCCGGGAGAGATTGATGTAAATATAATTTCAATCGTTCGGTTGGATTTTTCATCCAAAAAACCGCTCATCAAGTAGCCCGAGCTGATTAACAACAACATCACAAATCCCAATCCAATGAGAAGTGGTATGAACATGTTCACAGTTGGATTATTTTCAGGAAATTCACGCGAACCATCGGGCGTGCGGATAATGCTATTTGTTCCTATCGCCACACGATTCCTGATCTCCTGTGAATAATCTTTCATCAAATTCAACTGCAAGAAATCATAAAAATCGTGGATTGCATTCTCCCCCGGTTCATCGAAATAATATAATTCGATATTATTATCCCCTGGATAACCGTTCGGAATGACAAAATACGCCTGGAGGTCTCCCCGTTTAAGCAGCTCATCCACTTCTGCAGTATCCGAATATGGGAGTATTTCAACTCTTTCTCTCCCGGAAGTACTCGCAATTGATAATGGGTTGGTGAATATGCCTGAAAAATCTACATATCCGACTGCATCTGAGCTAATTTCTTGTGACTGCATAAAATACCCTAAACCCACCGAGAATCCGATGAACAAAGGTAAACTGAACAAAGCAATCAAAAACCCTTTTTGTCGAACATGTTCTGAAAAATCATGTGTAAATACTAACCAGATCTTTCTCATTTCGGAACTACCTTGTTATCCCCATAATTTTTAAGTATTTGACGTAAAGGTGGACCAATTTTAGAATTTGATAACAAATAGACGGATTTACACTTTTCGAGTTGTCATCATTCATTACGATATCAGCCATCATGATTGTACAACCTTCCAGGATGTATTCTGATGTGAATGCGTTAAATCTGATAACTTCGACAATTTGACTACGCGCGATGCAGATACATAAATTACCTCACCATAGTTGAAAAACAATTTCTGACCGCAGTCGGCGATCGCAAATAGCACCCCAATCTTTTAATCGAAGACTGTGTCAACCTAAATATCCAATATATCAGTTTGAACTCAATTGACAATGAGATTCCGCAATACAAGTGCATTATCAGAGGTTTATGCTTTTCAAATCGGTCTTTAATTCTAGGCTTCTGATCCTCGCATGACCAGATCAAATCGCTCTAACCTGTGTCCAAATGCAACTAGTAAGTGCCCAAGAGAAACCAAAGAAAAGCATACCGCACAGTAGAACTTATTGGGAATTTTTTTATTAATTTGCTTAATCATCTGCCTGGAGTATTCATATTCTAGACGTTCTCTCGTATAATCTTGCGCAAGCCTCAACCCAACCGTCTCATTTAAATTCTTCATATTTCCTCCTTGTTGAGTTGTTGTAAATTATCAAAACCCGATTTTGGTCTTTTTATCGACCAATGACCTTCAACCAACCGCAAGCCGATTTCTGGAAGAAGAAATGTGAAACCAATGATGAAAATTGGAATCCATGCAGAAAAAAACACACCTACAAGGATGCCACAGATTACAAAAATAAATCCAACTCGTGTACAGGTCAAAATGATTTGATCAATCACCTCTCGATGATTCACATTCAACTCCATAAATCCAAATTCGAGACAATTGCATATGTTTGATTTATCCATTAGCGCCGCAAATGATAAGGAAGGCAAGGTAGAGATGATTTCCTCTTTTTCTACATCTGTAAGTCTTTCTGTGGATTCTGTTTCGGATATCTCGATAAGAACCGGATTAGAGTACCTGAGCCAAATACGATTAATAAAATCGCGGATAAATAAACAAAATATATAATCCTGATATCAAATAGCTCAAAGATTACAAAACCAAGGATTGATAGGCCTGCATAGAAATAATAGCGGAAACCATTTTGAGTTAAGTATCCCAAAATCAACAAGAACACGGACATCACTAAACAGAGCAATTTCACACCATACGCCGGAAGCCAATCGATGACCGTACTTATATCTAGGAACCAGAAAGTGATCGCACCAAAAATCAATCCCACCAGGATTGCTGCAAATCCAAATTTAATCCACATTGCTAGTTTGAGCAGCTGGTTATCTTCAATTACCCAATTTGCCATCCTTGGGCTGGTGATCACCTCTTTGCCTGTCATCACTACCAAAAAATACGCCAACATCACAAATCCGAAATACCAAATGGCGTGCTTGAGAGAGATAGTCAGTCCAAAACCCAACATGGATAAACCAATACCGATATCCCACAAACCATCTTCGCTGATCAACCAGGTTGCTTTCGAACGCAGGTCGGAATCGATCGTCATTAAATACTCCAATGAAAAAGGATAATCCACTAACATCATAGCGAATTATCCTTTGATTGACATCAATCCAGGGGATTATCTCTTCCAATACTTGGGAGGGGTTTTATTTAGCTGCACACATTTTGCTACTTAATTTTCAAATAATCCTCAATAATATGATCGTCGCAAGCGACAAATAAATCAGGTACCCGAGAGAATCTGTTAATGTCGTTACAAAAACCGGCGATGCCAGAGCTGGATCAATCTTGATAGCTGACATACCCATTGGAACCAGTACACCTGCAAAACCTGCTGCGATCAGGTTTAAAAATGTCGCCAGACCTACCACAAGACCAAGAATTGGTGAACTTTTCCAAAAAATCGCAATTAATGCGATCAATGTTCCCAGCACAATTCCATTGGCTAACCCGATTAATACTTCTCGGGTGATGGTGGCGATGCCATCCCTGGGATTTATCTCACCTAACGCTAAACCGCGAACTGTTACGGTCAATGTTTGTGTCCCTGCACTTCCACTCACACCAGCGACAATTGGAAAAAAGACAGCCAGTACAGCAAGTTGAGCAATTGTATTTTCGAACAAACTTAATACCAGAGCTGATAAAAGTGCAGTGCCCATGTTGAGAACCAACCAGGGCAGCCGGGCGCGCAAAGCTGTTTGAGGAGCCACTGTCGTTGTAATACGCTCTGCAGGAACACCACCTAATCGAAAAATATCTTCTGTCTCTTCCTCCTCCAGGACTGCAACCATGTCATCGTGCGTGATTACTCCGAGGAGCTGAAAGTTTGAATCAACTACTGGCAAAGCCAGCAGGTCATAACGCGCCATCAACCGGGCTGTAACCTCCTGCTCAGTATCAGCGAAAATAGAAATTACTTCCGGATTCATGATATCCACAATACAGGTGTTTTCAGGGGCAACGACAATATTCAATAATGAAACCACACCGACTAATCTCATGTTATCGTCTACAACATACAAATAATATGCGATTTCTGCATCTGGGATTGTTCTTTTCAAATGCTCGATCGCGGCCTGGACAGTGATATCTTTATGAAGGACAACCTCGACCGAGGTCATTAATCCCCCAGCAGTATCGTCGCTATGTGCCATCAGGGGAAGAATTTCCTCAGCATCCTCAATTGAGGAAAGGGTGACAGCAGCCTGATCAGGTGTCATATCCCCCAGCAAATCCGCAGCTTCATCTGGCTCCATCTCGTTGATGATCCGGGAGAGGTCGCTAGCTTCCAAACGCCCCGCAATCTCTGCTGCGTCCTGATCATGCAATTCCTCCAGAATGTCTGCGGAATCCTCGGGATTCAAGCGGGGGAGCAGCTCGGATTGATTATCTACTGAAAGTTCTTCAAATACATCCGCTTGGTCAGGAGGGCGAAGGGCTTGAACAAGTTTAACAGCACGATCCCAATCTTGTGAAGTTAATGCATCACGGACTTCATCAAGTACAATATTAATATCAGTAATCTCTGCCACGAAATTTCCTCCTGCAGTAGTATGCAGAATAAATTCACTTTCTATGAATTAATATTCAATAATTTTTGGTAATTCCCTTGCCTTTTCAACCGTATAGCGTGCCTCAGCTGGAAGGGTTGGAACACCGGGGAAATCTGATTGGTTGATATAAGTTTCAACCTTTTCACGTAATTCCTCCGGTTCAAGCACAGCGATTTTTTCAACCGTATCAATTCCGGCCTCAAAGTATAACCTAGCCCGAACCGCTTTCACCCCAGGAAGCCTCGCAAGATCGGACAATTTTACTAGTTTTACAATAGAACTCAAGGGGATACCAGTTCGATCAGCTAAACGCTCACGATCCCCTGCAGTAGCGCCAGCTGCGCACATCTGCTCAATATTGCGAATACCAATTTTCTGTAGATTTTCAATTTGCACTTTATCGATCCCCTGGAAATCCTTCAACAAGAATGGTTTACGTTTAATTCTCTCTTGCCTCAAGTTACCAGCCAGCATACTTATCTCTGAATTTTCCATGAACTCATAGTAATATCGAATTGCCCACAAATACGATTTGGTCTTCGCCTGCGTCTTGGACTTTGAATCTGCCCAATTGACAAAATCGATTAAATCAGCAGATTTTATTTGCACTAATGATCGATTTTCTCTGGAATTTTTTAGATATTCCTCCAGCAGAATTACATAATTTACACATCGTTCTATCGCCTCTTGCGATCTACCTCCCCTTTTCAGGAAAGTTTTAAACCCCTTGTCATCCATCATAATGCTCCTAAACCAATGTTTAAAATTTCGTGTGGTCCAATTTAATTATCTGTGACTCACTACAAAAAGCAAGGTTAATGGATGCCAAACATTGGGAAATTTGACCACATTTCTGACATACACTGGATACTACCCGGTTAACTGGACATCGATCGAGAAAATGGAAACAAGGGAGATCCGTTGTATATTGGATAGATGAGTGGCACCAGTAATTCTATAAAATCGGTTTCGGCATTTTGAATAATTATTTCACCTTTAACGAAATTGACGGGACAAAGTCTTTAGAAACGGGATTCAAGACATAAATCGAGATCAACCATCTAACGTACGGTTTGATGGTCGCAATGTAGATTGTATGCGTGGTGATTCTTACAGGAGGTTAATGA
>JBJYWI010000272.1:0-5713 GCA_046259385.1 Anaerolineales bacterium | reverse complement strand
CTGCACTAAAATTTAGGATCGATTTATGGTTTATGAGGTGACTTGATTTCTTTCTTAAAACCAGTGAGAAAGCCGGGTATCGTGTCATTAGGAAATCTGGGCCATGTGACAACAACCATGATCAAGAGGAAGATTAGTATCAAACCTCCCAGCATTGGATCGGTCCGCAATGTAGTGAAGATAAACCATCCATAGATAGGGGCTTGAAATAGTTTCCCAAGCGATGCAATAACTCCAAAACGGGTGAAAATTAAGATCCAGCTCAACATATAAATAATGCTCAGAGACAGATTTACTGAACCCCAAGCGGTTAAGAATGTTAGCATACCAGTTGCTACTGCCATATCAAAATAAAGATCGTGATTGCCAATCCAGGTTGAAATTTCTACTTTGCTCCGGCGAGCGAGCGCACCATCCAGGACATCACTCGTCCAGGCGTAAATCACCAGAAATGTAGCTATCAACCAGACATCCAACCCCGAAGTCCAGCCTAACCAACCAAGAATGATGGCAATTAGAAGTCGAGACCCAGTGAGAAAATCTGCAAGATATTTCATCATCTTCATTGCAATTCTCCATGAATATTCTTACCAATATACGAGAGCCAAGCCAGGAATGCAAAGCCTGTGAGGTTTTGCATCCTCCCCGTAAATTTGAATCTGGAAATCCTATATTTTCTTTATTTTACAAATATCAAATCTGATTTACATCCCCCTCAAGATCGGTATTCCACCCTACCACCGAGGGGTATTTGGTTTTACCCGGGAGAGATTTTTGCCTCCACGATGGATAACTCGCTTTGTATATCCAAGCCTCATTGGGGAAATATTATTAATCCAATGGATCCCGTTTTACAATTCCTTGCTGCCACGCAAATACAGCCGCCTGAGTCCTATCGGCAAGATGCAGCTTACTTAATATATTGCTGACATGTCCCTTGACTGTGTTCTCACTGATCACTAGTTCATCCGCAATTTGAGAATTTGAGTAACCATTTGCGATTAATTTCAGAACATCCATCTCACGTTCGGTTAATTCCGTATAAATTATTGCATCTTCCTGGCTCTCTCTGCGGATATTCTGCAGAACACGAGCAGCAACTTTTGGATGAAGGATCACCTCACCATTGTGCGCCTTTGTTATTGCTTCCGCCAATTTATTCATTTTCATATCTTTTAGAATATAGGAGATTGCCCCAGCCTTGAGTGCCGGAAAAATGAGCGAATCATCATGAAATGATGTCAAGACAACTACCTGAGTCCGGGGGCTAATATTCTTTATAATCCGAGTAGCTTCGACACCATCTATCCCGGGCAGCATTAAATCCATTAAAACAACATCTGGAATTAATTGCTTGACCTGTTCTACCGCCTGCTCCCCAGAATCCGCTTCCCCGATAACCGCATAATCAGTAATCGTATTTAAATAACCTCGGATACCTTTCCGTACGACTTCGTGATCATCAACGATTAGTACTGTGATCGGTTCTTTCATCGAAATCTCCAATGATTTTGATGTGATCTATTACTCCTGTAATGGACACGGGTGTTTCAACAATTATCTTCGTTCCTTCTGCAGATTTACTGTATATCCGTAAATCCCCTCGAACTAGGTCAATCCTTTCTTTCATAGATCGCAATCCAAGTCCAGATGGTTGTTCATCGACATCAAACCCGATTCCATCATCACTAATCTCGACTCGTACCCGGTCTGCATGATAAATCACAGAGAGTTTAACATGCTTTGCCTGACTATGTCTGGCAATATTTGCTAGAGATTCCTGGATGACTCTGTACAGGGATTGCTCAATCTCAAGTGGTAATTTCCTTTCATCTTGAATTCTTAAGTCCACCTCCAAATCGCATTGGTTTTCCCAGTCATAGATGTATTCCCGAACCGAGTTCGCAAAACCTTTCTCCCTTAGTGCGACCGGGTACATCTCCTGGATCAGGATGATCAATTCTTGGAGCACCTCATACACCAGGTCTTCTGCCTCCAACAGATGTTCTTTGCTCATTTCTGGATTGCGTTCAATCATTCCTCCAGCAGCCCCAAGTTGAGCTAATGCGGCAAATGCTTTTTGTTTGGCACTATCGTGCAAATCTCTCGCAAGGCGGCTGCGTTCTTCATTGATAGCAACCACGCGTAACTGTTCGAATAATTGTGCATTTTGGATGGATAATGCTGAGTGCTGAGCAAGAACTTTAAACACTCGAATTTGTTCTTCCCCAACTGAATCAGGCCGGTAAAAATTGACATTGAATAATCCAGACTCTTCATTACTGAATTTAATTTGGAGGAATATTGATGAGCGGACCCCTTCAGAAGCAAGGTACTCCCTCAATGTGTTGGGTCGATCATCGCAGAGGGGAACTTTTTCGAGATCTGAGACAATGAATGCATCTCCAGATTGAGCTGCCTCCCCGGCTAAACTATCATTTCCTAATATGGAAAGCTCATAAATTTCAGATTTTTTGAACCCACGTTCAGCAATGACGTTATATTTTGACTTGGATTGATCCAATATATAAATGGCAGAATTATCAGCATCCAACAAATCTATTGAGACATCAACCAGAGCTTTTAAGCGACCCTCACGTGTTAAATTCTGATCAATAATCTCATCTGCCTGGTATAGCGATTCCATCTCCAGGCGTCTGCGCTCAATTTCCTCCGTCCTCATTCTGACAATGCTTTCAAGTTCTTGACTGCGAGATTCGATCGCGCGGATCCTTAATCGATACGCACTGATCACACTCCCCATCACTATTATCGTAACTAATCCAATAAACCACCAGGTCTCCCAGAAAGGTGGGACGACTTTGATGTCGAGAGATGCACCATTATCATTCCAATAACCATCACTATTTGTGGCTTTAACCTGTAAGGTATATGAACCCGCGGGGAGATTCGTGTACCTCCCATTTCGGGAACTGCCGATATAATTCCAATCTTCATCAAATCCCGTTAGTTTATACGCATACCGACTTTTCTCGGGATGAGCAAAATTTAGTGCCACAAATTCGAATTCAAGGTTGTTATTCGACCAGTTAAGAACAACCTCTGTCAGATCACGATCAAGTTGTTCCCGCAGTAGATCCACACCACTCTGGTTCAATCCAGTAAATACCACTGGTGGCATATAAGTGCTGTCTTGAATATCTGCAGGGTAAAATGCTGTTAGACCATTAATCCCACCAAAATACATCATCCCTTCACTATCTAAAAAGCTTGCACCGCTATTAAACTCGTTGCTTTGTAAACCATCGCTGACATCATAATTTTTAAATGATCCATCACTGGGATTGAAAGACGATAAACCGAGATTTGTGCTTACCCAGAGGTTCTCCTTCCGGTCCTCTAAGATGCCATGAATTACATTATTCGCCAGTCCATCACTTACCCGATAATGGGAAAAATCACCAGTCAATGGATCAAATTTATCCAATCCACTGCCATTTGTCCCGATCCAAATTACACCATTCTTATCTTCATAAATGGATAAAATGTCAGTATCGCCCAGACTGTTAGGATCTGTTGGGTCATTTTGTACTTGTGTGAATTTCCCGGTCTCTTGATCCAGGATACTGATACCACCTCCACCCGTACCAATCCACAGATTACCAGTTCTATCTTCAGTAATCTCCCAGATCTGATCATTGCTCAGGCTCGCTGGATCGTTCGGATCATTTCGATAGTGAAAGAATTTCGAAGTTAATCTGTCAAATCGATCTAGACCAGCACCATTGGTGCCAATCCATAAGAATCCGTCTCTGTCTTCAAATATCACATTGATGGAATCGGAAGCAATACTATCCTGGTTACCCGGATCATGGAGATAGTGAGTAAATATTTTAGTACTCGGTGAGTAGCGATTTAGTCCACCTCCGATTGTGCCAATCCAGACATCGTTATACTTGTCAACAAGTACAAACCTTACATCATCGCTGCTGAGACTAAATGGATCTTGTGAAAGGGGTTGGTAGCGTTGAATACGGCCTAATCTGCGGTTGATATAGTTTAAACCTCCGCCATAAATACCGATCCAGAGATCTCCGGATTTATCTTCTGCGATTGATTGGACATTATTTGCGGATAAACTATCTGGGTTACCTGAGATGTGCCGGTAGTGGATAAATCGTGCAGTGGAAGGATCAAATCGGTTTACTCCCCCTCCTGACGTACCTGCCCAAATGATCCCCGAGTTATCCCTGAAAATATTGTAAACCAAATCACTGCTCAAACTTGCGGGATCCCCCTGATCATAGGAGAGATTTTGGATACTGCCGGTTCTTGGATTCAGGATATCAATCCCACTTCCATTCAAACCAACCCATATCATTCCATCTGCACCAACCTCAACTGAAGTGATTGCATTTACCCCCTTTGGATCATCTTCCTCTGAGTCATAATTGTAATAATAAAACTTAACAGTTTCGGGATCAAATAGATTTAATCCACCATTACCTGTCCCGATCCATAATCTACCAGAACTATCCTCACTGATCGAGGTTATAAAATTGCTGCTAATTTGATTTTGAGTATTTCTATCGCTCTGAAACCGGATGAAGCTATCAGTACCAGGATCATACTTGTGTAATCCTCCACCAAATGTCCCCACCCACAGCTTACCATTCCCATCAAGGTGAATATCACTTATATGATTACTTCCTAAGCTGTTTGGATCACCTGGATCATGCCTGTAAGAGAAAAACTCTTGGGATACATCGTCAAACCTAGCCAAACCTTCACTAGTCCCTATCCATAATCGTCCACTGGCATCATTACTTATCGATGTTACCGAATCACCAGGAATACTTCCTGGT
Source organism: Anaerolineales bacterium (assembly GCA_046259385.1). Lineage (GTDB taxonomy): Bacteria > Chloroflexota > Anaerolineae > Anaerolineales > UBA4823 > CAVWDI01. The sequence continues at coordinate 887 of JBJYWI010000272.1, read as the reverse complement.
TCATCAGGATCATTACGATAATGTGTAAATTGCTCTTTCCCACGATCGAATCTATTCAATCCTTTACCATTAGTACCGATCCAGAGCACCTGGTTGTGATCCTCATGAATTGATTGGATTGAGTTATCACTAATACTCCTTGGATCATCCGGATCATGCCGGTAAACAATAAATTCGTAGCCATTATATTTATTCAAACCATCTTCAGTTCCGAGCCAGATGAAACCCTTGCTATCTTGAAAGATACTCGTTACCGTACTTTGGGACAAACCATTTTCAATTGAAATTTTTTCGAACCTGATTTGTTTTCCTGGTAATTCACTATGAATAATTGATCTCCCGTTTGAAACCCCCTCAGAATGGTTTAAATCCTGGAAAGGATCCAGCAATGTATGCTGGTCTTCGTTTGATAAAACGATACCTTGATGATTAAAAAATCTAATTCTGGTGGGATTTCCAAATAATTCATCAAGATTCTTACTATTGATGAATACCAAACAAAGTACAAGATATCCCTGCAGGACAGATAGTGCAGGATTCGGTATGCAAGAAGAAAAATTCATTAACCAGTCAGGACAGACTTCAATTCGAGATACCCGTCAAGGTGATGATCTATGATGCTGGCAGAATCAAATCAGATATTAGATTATAGCATTTTGAAGTTGACAGCACTCACTGATCTTCTCCAGTCGGTTCACAAAAATCCGGGTGGGAAAATGGTATAAGATTGGTAGAGACTTCCCCATGCGAATTCGAGTTCACTTATCCCTGATCAAAAATGCATTTGCCTCAATACTCTTACTTTTCATAGTTCAGACTGGTTCGGCAAATTTTTATACAATTATGTATTTATTTAGAAATTTAATTCTCGGTAGACAGAATAGAAT
>JBJYWI010000271.1:0-25423 GCA_046259385.1 Anaerolineales bacterium | reverse complement strand
ATTCTTCCGGATTATTATCGTTCCTTTAAGAATTGTGAATTTTCTAATCTTTTTCTATTAAGTTTCCGCTCGATTTGTTAGATCCCAGGATATTTATTCGCAGCCAGCGGTCTGGTTTAACCAGCCTGAAGGTTTTCCGGTAACCCGCCTGTTTCTCCAGCTTCGGTTATTTCATATATAATACGCCCTTATACACTGCGTAATGAAAATGAAAATACAACTGCGAGGATATCTGACTTTCAAAGGTCTTGTCGGCGATCGCAAGTTCGAAATTCCCGATGGTTTGTCTGTCCGCCAGTTTCTCAGCCGACTTTCTGAGGTAAATGGCGAATTCGGATCTCTTATCCAGTTTGACCGGGATGGATCCCTGGCGCAGATAGTGATCGTTCTGGTGAACGGACGCAATGCAAACCACCTGCCAGGGGGTCTTGATACCCCGCTGAAGGACGGCGATGAGGTCGCCATTTTCCCGCCTATCGCCGGCGGTTCCAGAAAGGATGGCTTTGGGGACATGAATTTCAGCATGAACACTCCGGCAAAACTGAAAAATCTAGAAAGCATCCGCGCTTTTATCCAGTTTGCCGCTCGTGAATTTGGCGCTGACAGGGACGCATCCGCTGATATTATGCTCGCTGTGGATGAGGCAGCCTCCAACATCATACTTCATGGTTACAGCCTAGCGCAGGGGATGCTTGAATTAAAAATCGAGTGTCAGGAGGGCATATTAATTGTCCTATTGAAGGATTGGGCACCGCCATTTGACCCCACAACAGCAGCGCCTCCAGACCTGGACCTACCCCTGGATAAGCGGCCTCTGGGAGGCCTTGGGATCCATCTGATCCGGCAAATGACCGATCGGATCGAATATGAACGAACCCCGGATGGCGCGAACATATTATCCCTGTACAAGACCGCCTGTAAAAAAATAACTTTGGACCGGGGAGAACTACCAACGACAAAAACCGGTTAAAAACTTACGAGAGGTTCGAATTTATATGAAAAAAGGATTTCGGGAACGGCTGCTTGGCGGGGAAAGCCTTATCGGCACGCTTATATCGCTTCCTTCGCCGGAGATCGCTGAACTGCTGGCAAACTGCGGTTTCGACTGGCTGTTTATCGACCTCGAACACGGGCCGATCTCCTACCTGCAAGCCCAGAGGATGATCATGTCAGCTGGGCCGAAAACGAGCTGCGTTCTGCGTGTGCCTGTAAACGATGAAGAAGCAATTAAAAAAACACTCGATCTTGGCCCGTCTGGCATAATAATCCCACAGTTGCGCACTAAAAAAGATGCTGAGCAAGCAGTACGCTTGACAAGATTCCCGCCAGCAGGTGAGCGCAGCGTTGGGATCGCCAGGGCGCACGGCTACGGGATGGAATTCCAGGAATACGTGGAACGCGCCAACCGCGACACCGCCCTGATCCTGCAGGTAGAACATATTACGGCAGTCGAAAACATCGATGCGATTCTGGATGTGCCGGGGTTCGACGCGCTCCTGGTAGGTCCGTATGACCTATCCGGCAGCATGGGCATGATTGGTGAATTGGAAAACCCGCAATTGAGGGCTTCAATCTCAACCATCCGCCAGCGCTGCTTGGAAGCCAGTATGCCTGTTGGAATCTTCTCAATTGACCCTCATGCTGCAAGAGAATACTTGCTTGAGGGCTTCCGCCTGCTGGTAATAGGAACTGACACATTATTGCTCGGTAATGCTGCTGTCAGCGCGCTCAAAGAACTAAAAAATTCCGCTTGATACGATTTGCCGCGGGGGTGATTGCGGTCATGATGGTTTAATGCCAGTTCACTCGCTGAAATCAATGCAAACAGGCTGGTTATCCACTGTCCACCAGGTAAAAGAAGCCGGATCCTGCGTATCCCGAAAGGGGTCTTTATTCGACCAGTTCTGATTCTCCGGGTCCCATCCTGGGTTGAACGTAAAATGCAGGTGAGGCCATTCAGTGCAGCTGTCGCCGAGCGTGCCTATGATCTGGCCGCGCTTTAACTCCTGGCCGTCCACAACCAGAATTGTATCCAGATGCACATAGCCGGTCCTATGCCCGGTATCCGGGTGTGCGAGTGTCACCATGCGGCAGTTGCCGTGCAGAGTAATATCCTCACCCGCGAATGCCACTATCCCGGGAGCCGCCGCCCGAACCAGGATGCCGATTACATTCCGGTTTGAGTTTCCCCAGTCGACTGCCTGGTGACCGTCTGCAGTCCTGCCTTCGGAGCCGTATTCCATTGCGGTTTCACCCTTATAATTACGAACCTGCCCAGTCGCTGGTTCCAGGTCATACCAGTGCGTTTCCGCGATCCTCTCCCGGTCCTGGCAGGAAAACGGGTCTGTTAGATATCCCTGGGTGAGCGCCAGATCCAGGGTTAAATCCGCCTTTATTTCAACCTCAAAGGGTTCCTGGATGGGGCTGACCCGGGTATCCGGCAGGCGCTGTTCCGCCACCCTGCGCCCGTTAATATAGTATCCCGGCACGACGGCATAACCGTACGAAAATACTAGATAACGGAATTGGGATTCCGGCTGCTCGCTCGGATCTTCGATATACAATTTAACCGGACCACCCTGCAGCCCATTCATGTGATAACTTCCACCCTGCCCGCTGGGTGTACAATCAAATCCCAGCGGGTTCTGGATGCAGACCCGCACAGACCCGATTCCGGGTTCGCTTTCTGTTCTCATACCGTTTCCATCCATGTCAAAGAAAACGACACCCGATAGGCTGAAACCCGCGGCATCCGAATTCACCCCGGCTTGGGCTGCGAGGGTATTTTCTTTTGAATTTACCTGGAGATCAGTAACAGGTGTAGCAAATTTTGGGTTCTCGTCCCCGGTCTCCGGCTGATTTTTAGAGCCATATACGAGAGTAAGGACCGGGCTTCCAGGTCCAGCCGATGCTGGTGCTTTTCCAGCTAAGTATAGCGTGCAGGCCGAAACAAGAATCAGGAAAGCCGCCAGGCTCGCGGCTAAAAAGCCTGATTGGATTAGACAATTCCCCCATGGGTTGGTATTACGTTTTTTAGCTCTTTGATCAATCGGGGTTCGATCGCCCATTCGAGCATCAGACCACCTTTTTCCAATCCTCCGTTTCGATCACAATCCGGTAGTATGGTCCCCTGTCTGGATCGTCGGTTACTCTCTCTTCAGAAACCACCACTGTCCAGTAATTTTCAGCGTTGACCTCCAGCCGCAAACCGTTATCTCCGCGCATTTTTATCTTGCGGGTCAGACGTTGGGCAACTGTCTGGTCAAAGCTGAACTGGCGGTCAGGTATATTCTCGCGCAGTGAAGAATCAATTTCCTCCCGGATCGCTTTTCTCAGAGGCAGTTCCTCCACCCACAAATCGCAGTTAATCCGTGGGGAGCTAACCGCCTGCAGCAGCTGGCTTTCCAGGCTGGCTTCGTCCGAGGAGGAAAGAGAGCTCTGCATCCGGTTGCGCGCATCAGTGATGCTGCGCACAAATTTTTCGGTGTACTTGCGAGAATCAAACGCTTCCTGTGCGTCCAGGAAGGATTCAGTGAAAAAGCGCGCCACCGCCCGTTCCTCCAGGCGTGATTGGCGGTCGAGAAGCAGCATATCGAAGTTGGGATGGCGCGGGTCTAGCGGCTGGATCACCGCACACTTTTGCAGTTTTTCGGTGGTGAAAGCCATCGGTTCCGGTTCAAAACTGACGTAAGTGTTGCCCTGGCTGTCCTCCCGGATAACATGTCTGAAAATTTGAGCCGGGTCGATTTTCAGGATCGCAAGGAATCGCGTATATGGATAGTTTTCAGCCGAAAAAAGTACAACCCCCAGGTCGCCGGAAGTGATGCGCATATCATTCTCCATGATGCCGTACAGCGCGCCTGCCAGGCTTTGCGAACCTGATGCCAGTGTCAGCTCCCCGTTCAGGATCGCCTGGCAGAATCCGGACGGCTGTTCCGGGTTGATGTTCCGGAACCGGGCAGCTTTGATCGAAGGGTCTTTGAGGGTGTTCTCCAAGTGTCCTTTGAAATAATCGACCAGCGACTGATTGTTTTTCAGAGGCAGGTCAACCCCGGACAGCACAAGGCCCTGCCCCTTCGGGTCGAGTATGTGTATGATTAATTCGTGGATCTGGATGTTGGCAGCGTCTCGCATCTTTACCTCCCGGTTCGATAATATTTGAGGGCGACTCTACAACAATATTATAGATTAAAAGAGATTAAACGTAAATCGATCAGGGAAATTCAGGGGTCTCCAGAATTTTCCAGGAGGCAAATAGTATCCAAAAAAGCGACCTAACTCCCTGCACCAAGTGCGTCGCAACTCGGAGTTGCATCGCACTTAATTATCGAAAATTTGCCAGGCGGAACACACCTGAGATCCTTCAGGTGCCTCATAACAGGGCTCATTGCGACTGGACGAAGTTGAATAGTTGCTCAATCATTTAATGGAATATTCCGCTGATCTTAAATATCCGAAGAGCCACGCCTTAATTTGCGCAAGGCTCCAGAAATTTATAATCCATTTTTTAGAGATCAATCTGCGGTTTAATAACCTGAAATTATCAATAAATTGCCGTGCTTTAAGCTGGCGAGTGATGAAAAGTTTTTATATTAAAATGTATATACATCTAATAATGCTCGTGTCCAAAAATCCCGTTTTTATTGTATAATTTTTATTCAAAGGGAAGGAATAAAAATTCTCCCGCAACGACTTCGCTTGCACTTTTTACCAGGCAAGAGCGGTCCACTTCTATTCTCAAAGGAGATGAAACATGGCATACAGTTATACAAATTCAAAGGGAACCACGTATTACTTGCACTCAACCACCCGTGTGTTGAAGAGCGGCAAAGAACAGACCCTGTTTTTTTTCGCAAAAGAGGTAAAACCCGAAGGAGCGCTGGACGCAGTTCCATCCGGTTATGTCGTTTCTGAGAGCAAAAACGGTCTCCCGGTCCTCAAGAAAGCAGGCTAAGCGCGATACATGAATTGAGGGAAATCAACCCTCCAGCATCAACATTGGCTAAAAACAGAAAACTTGCTGTTGGGCATCACCCTCGGCCCGGTTGAATGACCGGGCCGTTTATTTTATCCCCAGCCGATGCTTTATTAATGAATAAGGTTGCCCCGTGAGAAATTGAGAGTGAAACAAGCCCCAATTCCCGTGTGAAATTACAGAATTAACCAATTTCGCCCCGAACCTTAACCTTTTTATATCCAAAGGAACTAGGAATTTCCACTAAAATTTATGTATAATCGATTCAATTGTATTTCAACTCTCCATTAATCTATTTAATCGGATCTGGTTTTAATATGGTACTACATATACTCTGCCAGTGAAAGTTACGAGATTGATAAGACCCTACTAGGAAATAAACGGAAGGCGGATATGAGCGGCAGACACTCTCCAATTGTTACGATTTTTATCACTCTTTCAGCGCTGGCTACGATCTCACTGCTTGGAGCCTGTGAAAGTTTCACAACACCAATAGGTACGGAGCCCACCGCTACCAGCACCGCTACCCAAACCCCAGAACCCACCCCTGAAACGGTTGAAAAGACCGAGCAGCCCGAAATCACTGAACCCGCCTCCATCCAGGATGTGCAGAACATCGAATGGCGCTGGGCTGAGCAGGTCGTGAACAAACCTACCTCAAGGACACCAGTGGCTGATCCCGATAACTATACGCTCGTGCTCTGGGAGGGCAATACCTATAATTTTAAAGCCGATTGCAATACCGGCAGCGGCGCCTACACCTCTTCCGGAAGCTTCATCACCCTCGAACCCGGCATCACCACCCTGGCAGAGTGTGGATCCGATTCTCTATACGACCAGTACCTGAAATCTCTTGGGGAAGTCGAGTCATTTGAGCTGGACGGGGAGAGCATGGTGCTAAACCTGGAAGGAGATGCAGGTTCGATGGTCTTTGAAAGCGGCGGGGCGGTTAAACAGCCTGAGGAATCTGAGGTATGCGATGCCGGTATCAATCCAGCCAGCGTTGTTGTTGATCCGACCAGTTTCCCTTATACTTACAAGCCGGTCTGCGTAAATGCGACAGATTATGACGATTCTCAGCCCCCCAATCCAACCGGTTTGCCTGACCATATTGCAGTCAATTTTCTTCCAGAAGGTGAGGAAACCCTTCCGAGGGAACCGATTATTTACATCATCCCGGTCGACGCATATCAGGAACTCTGGGATTCGTCCGGCGACCAGGCTGTATCGGACGCGATCCAGGATCTTGCGGATCTGCTTGCGGAAAAGCCCGAACCCATCCCATCTTCCTCCCTGCCCGTGCTGCCTTTCGAAGAAGTGAGCGCCAGACCGGACATCCAAGTCGCTTCTGCTTATCTGGATACCCTGCAGGGATCCGGTGTCCGCTTTGTCACTCGCTTTACATCAAATCCTGACCCTATCACGAACGACAACCCTCCCCTATTCTATACTTTCCAGGGTTTCAGCGGCGATAGACGCTACTTGATCAGCTTCTTTTACCCAGTCACGACCTCATTTCTGCCGAATGATGCGGAAGTATCCCAGGACGAGCTCGACAGAGTAACTGACGAGTTCCCCCTGTATAAACAAGAGAAAACAGCCGATCTGAATGGGCTGGAGACCAGCGATTGGGAACCAGACCTAGCAAAGCTGGATGGCTTGATCACCTCTCTTGAATACGGGGTAGTGCCTGAAGAAAGCGAAGCACCTCCATCTGATTTCGCCTACATTAACTGGCAGTGGGGGCAGCTGATTGACACCAACCCGGCTACCTTTGAGCTGATCCCCGACCCCCAGATTTACACCCTGGTATTCAACACCAACGGCACCCTGACCTACACCGCCGATTGCAATGCTGGTGACGGAAACTATACCATCAACGGTGATCTGATCGAGATCAAGCTGGGCGCGACAGCCATGAAGGACTGCGGTACCACCTCCTTCTCGCCGCTATTTATCGAGCTTCTGGAGGAAGTCGAGACCTTCGAGCGCCAGGCTAACAGCCTGACGCTCTACCTGCCGGAAAGCCCGGACCGCATGATCTTCCTGAGCGGAGGCACCCAGATTGTGGTCCCGACTCCGGCCGGTGATACACCCCAGGCAGTCGCCAAGGATGCCATTAACATCCGCAGCGGTCCCGGAACGGAGTACCTGACATACGGGGTTGTGCCCCAGGGGACAACTTTCGAGGTGATCGGAGTAAGCGAGGATTTAGATTGGTGGGTGATCGCGATTCCGAAGGAAATCACGATTGACGGTATGGGCTGGGTCAGCGCTGATTTTGTGGATACCACCAACACCGAGAATGTGCCGGTTGAGGCAACTCCTTCCCTGAAAACGGTAGATGTTCCCGAGCCGGTCAGCAGCGCCCCGACAGCAACATTTGTGCAATCGATCGAGGTTTACAGAGGTCCTGGAACTGAATATGCCAGTTACGGTGTGGTCGGAGTTGGAACCAGGGCTGAAGTGGTCGGCGTGAGCGAAGACGGCCAATGGTGGGTGATCGAAGTGGACGAGTCGGTCAACCCCGACAAGCAGGCCTGGGTCGACGGGCGCTATGTGCAGGTGACCAACCTGAGAGATATACCAGTTATCCCCACACCGCCGCTCCAGTAGGGTAGGTTTTCCAACCTGATTTATATTCCGGTCATCCAGACCAGCGCCCAATGGTGGAAATTTAGCTTCCCACGTAACTCCCAGAGCGATATCCTCCAGATGCTGGTAATCCTGACTGACTTGGATTTGATAAACGATCCGCGCCTGTCAAATGCCCTCGATTACCTTGAGAGTAAACGCAAAAAGCACGGCGCCTGGCGGGTCGACGCTACTCTCGACAAGATGCCGGTTAAGCTTATCCAGCAAAACGATCCCAGCAAATGGATTACTTTGCAGGCGCTCTACGTCCTGAAAGAATCCAGCCGGTTACTTCTATAGCCAGTTTTAAGTTTCCCTGTCGCCTTTTACCCGAACGGAATAAAAAAGATAAATGAATTTTAATTGATAAATACTTGACAATATATGTGCAATTACTTTATAATTTCCGTGCTGGTGAGACAAAAGCCGGCAAGGAGAGAAAAATGATGTTTAGCTGCACAGATACACAGAACATAGTAGAAATTAATAAACTCCAAAAGGTATATAAATCTGGAGGGCAGAAACTCGAAGTCCTCTCTGATCTTTCGCTCAGCGTTGAAAACGGCGAATTTGTCGCCGTAACCGGCCCCTCCGGTAACGGGAAATCAACACTATTAAACATGATCACCGGCATTGACCGCCCCACAATGGGTGAAGTGCTTGTTAATGGCTGTCCGGTGCATTTGATGAATGAAAATGAGCTTGCTACCTGGCGGGGGAAAAATGTGGGCATTATCTTCCAATTTTTCCAACTGCTCCCTTCCATCAGTCTGCTGCAGAATGTGGTCATGCCGATGGAATTCAACGGGATCTACCGCCGGAAAGAGCGCCGGGAACGCGCCCTGCACCTGCTCGGGCTGGTCGGTCTGGCAGATCAGGCAAATAAACTGCCCGGCATGGTCTCAGGCGGCCAGCAGCAGCGGGCTGCGATTGCGCGTGCCCTTGCAAATGATCCCCCCCTGCTGATTGCAGATGAACCAACAGGCAATCTTGATTCCAGGTCAGCTGAAAGTATCTTTGAGCTGTTTCAGGGCTTAGTGGATGATGGAAAGACCATGCTAATGGTCACCCACGATATGGAAATAGCTCAACGAATGCCCCGTATCATCGAAATTCGGGATGGAAACATTGTGTGCGATTCGCTTCCGGCGCCTGAGATTTTTTCCAAATCCCAACCGCACACAGCCTTGGTGGAGCGTGGGGTATGAGCAGCCAATTCGCAAAGCTCTGGCACGACCTATGGAACGAAAAATCGCGCACCATCCAGGTTATTCTGGTTATTGCATTGGGGGCTTTTGCAATCGGTCTGGTGATCGGGGGACGAAACCTGATAGCCGGCACGATCGCCGACCAGTGGAAACAGGCTGAGCCACCAAATATAAAGTTGGCGGTTAACCCAGCTCTGACTGATGACCAGCTAACCGCAATCGAGCGTTTTGAGGGAGTCTACCAGGCGGAAGGAACACTCTCGGGCTCAGTCGAATGGCGCTTTCCTGGCGAGCGTGAATGGCAGACTGCCCGCCTTGAAGCCCGTCAGGATTATAAAGCCCAGAAAATGGAATTGATCAATCTCGAAAGCGGGCTCTGGCCTACCCGCAGCACGCTCGGCGTAATCAAGACTGCTGACCAACTTTATGGAGTAGGCGAAGGGGACCGAATCGAAGTTCGCTCCAACGACCAGGTTCGCACGATCAAATTGACCGGGACCTTAAAACCGGTCGGACCGTTCCCGGTCGTCTTCCTCGGCCAGCCTGTTTTTTATGCCGACCGTTCCTTTTTCGAGCGCCTGACAGGGCGCAGCAGTTACGACCAGCTCCTGGTGAGGGACCTCACATTCGACCGCGCCAGGGCTGAAGCGGTCGACTTGGAGATCCAGGATTACTTTGAAGACCTGGGGATCGACTCTGTCGGCACCCTCTTCCCATTCCAGGACCGGGTAATCTCGCCCGATGTCCCGCCTGCTGCGGGAATACTGAATGCCCTGTTTTTGATCCTTGGGCTGATTGGAGCCATAATCATCATCCTGGGGATTTTCCTGGTTTACACAACCATAAACGCTATTATCACCCAGCAAGTTGACCAGATCGGAGTGATGAAAGCGATCGGCGCCCGCTCCAGACAGATCTTCTTCAGCTACTTTCTGCTTGTGTTGGCTTTCGGTATCCTAGCCACCCTGGTTTCAATCCCAATCGGTGGGCTCGGTGCTCGCGGCTTGCAGGCTTTGTTTATCGATCTGCTCAACCTGGAAGACCCGGGGTTTTCTTTCGATTATACGGCAATCACTGTCCAGGTCGGGGTAAGTATGCTCGTCCCAATCCTGGCGGCATTCATCCCTATCTGGTCTGGAGTGCGCATCAGTGTTCGGGAAGCAATCAGTACATACGGCCTCACCGGCAGCGCTGGTCTGCTCGAACGGACTTTGGCCCGCCTGCGGGGGATCCCCTACAGCCTGTCGCTCGTGATGAGCAACGCCTTCCGCAACCGCAGAAGGGTCTTATTCATTGAGATCACTTTGGTGCTTGCCGGTGTGATCTTTATGATGGTTATCGGGGTCAACGACGCCACCCGGTTTACCTACGGGGACAAGCTGACCAGCATCCACAACTACCAAATTTCGCTCCAGTTTGAAAATCCAGCCCGGGTCCAGCGCACAAAAAATCTTGCACTGACAAATCCAAATATAAACGCGGTCGAATCCTGGCTGGTAATGTCCGGAAAAGCAAGAGCCTCCAACCAACCTGATTCCGAAGTAAGCGACCCCCGCATCCGCCTTTTTGGCATGCCGGCTGACAGCAACATATACAGCCCGGACCTGCAGTCAGGGAGGTGGATCAAACCGGGCGACGGTCGCGCTGCGGTGATTTCAAAACAACTCGCGGATGAAACGGGCTGGAATGTCGGACAGCAAATTACCATAACCGCCGCGGATGGCCGCGAAGACGACTGGCTGATCGTCGGCATTGCATATGATCCGATCGCTGATACGGCGCTTTTTGTGCCGCTTTCTGCAATCCAAAAAGAGCTTGGCTTACAGGGCCAGGCTAACACGCTCTTTGCGCAGTCAGAATACCGTGGCGGGGAGCAATTGGGATCGGTCGCCCTGCAGCTCAGCGATATGTACACCGCGCGCGGGTACGACCTGGTTCCATCCAGCGTCTTCGGCTACAGCACGATCAACGAGATCGTCGAACAGACTACCGGCGGATTCAGCCTGATCCTGCAACTGCTGGCGATAATGGCGGTCATCATCGCTGTGGTGGGTGGGGTGGGTTTGAGCGGTGTGCTCAGCCTGAATGTGCTGGAACGCCGACGGGAGATCGGGGTTATGCGTTCGGTGGGCGCCTCAACCTGGCGTGTGATCAGGCTTTATGTGAGCGAAGGGGTGATATTGGGCTGGTTGAGCTGGATGATCGCGCTGCCTTTGAGCATTCCGGCTGCATATTTTCTGGCGACCAGAGGCTTGTCGTTTGCCCTTAATCAGCAGCTTGTGTACACCTTTTCTCCGTCAGGCGCGTTGATTTGGCTGGTTGTAATCACCTTTCTGGCTGTATTTGCTAGCTCGCTGCCAGCTCGCGGCGCAGCAAAGCTCAGTGTGAATGAGAGCTTGGCTTATTGATCCAGAACTTTCTATCCTTTACGTAAAAACCACGCCATAGTTTACATTGTATGCGCTGCAGCTGATAAAACTATGAATACAGGTGCAGCGCATTTTTTAAGTGCAGCGCTAAATCCAAACTTATCGAACCCGATCAATTCATTATCCCTGTATGCTGATTTATGGATCATTCCTCAGAAACAAACTGTAATCTCCCTTATCGTAGACCAACTCGTAATGCTCCCTGAGATACATTTCCAGGCGCGGCAATTCAAAAAAGACCATCAGAACTTGTTCAGGCTTGTACTGCTCTACCGCTTCCAGGATCTGGTCTTCGCTCAGACTGCCATCCAGCAGCCGCATACCCGAGAAAGTCGCCAGAGCGGGCGGAACCGGTCGTTCAATCAGGTAGGCGTAGATCGGCATATCCGTTACCACCCAGCGAGTATCCGGGGCGTATTCAAGCATTTTGCGGTATAAGCGCAGTTTCTGCAGGGGAGCCTGGGTTTCGACTCCGCTGAAGCGCGGGGAGCCAGAAAGCTGTTCCAGCGTAGCCCTAAATGATTTGCCGACTCCAAATCCAAATACAAGCAGTGTGACCACAGCCAGAACTGTCTTGAACCCCGAGAATTTATCGCCCCTGGGCAGCCGGACGATCCATAAGAGGCTCTCACCCACTGCTGCTCCAGCCAGGATTGCAGCTGGGACTGTTACCAGAAGCTGGTGATGGTACCAGACCGGGGAGTAGCTGCGAAAGGCTGTATACGCTGCAAGCGCCCATGCAAACGGGTAGAGGTTCAGCCAGCGCCTGGAATGGATAGTTAACAGGACTCCGGACAAAGCCAGAAATAGAAATGGGAGAGCAGTTTGCAAATGGAAATCAATTGTATTTTCTCCCGCTTCCAGCTGGCGGGCAGCGAACTCCAGATGCGGTCGAACGATATCCGCCAGATTGGCAGGACCGACCATGATCGCCCCCATCATGAAAATAATTGTGCCAAAGCTGGCTCCCCAGATCAAGCCCGGCTTCAAAATAAGAAGTGAAATCTTTCGACTGTCTAACCGAGTAAACTGGGCAGCGGTCACTCCAACCAGGAAGACTGGTGCAAGAATTCCGGTGAAGAGTTTGGTAAGTACTGAAAGTCCCAGCACCGCGCCGGAGAGAACCAACCAGTAGTCATCCCCCTTTAAATGCCAGATTGCCAGCAAAAGCATTGAAAGAGCCGCCAAGGATATTGCAGGTAACCCGATCATGATCGAAACGCTTAACTGCAGAAAATATGGAAGGAGCAATAAGGTTAACCCGACCAGGACAGCATGAAGACTTCCCCAGGTCAGTTGTGTGAACTGGGTGCAGGACCAAACCAGCAGGGTCGCAAACAGCAGCACCATGATGCGCCCTGGGTTGACCCGGTAACCTGTCAGGCGCTGCAGACCAGCCAGCAGGTAGGTAAACAGCGGGGGCTGGTCGCTCGAGACCTCGTCATACAAAGAGTAATCCATTGTGACCAGCATGCTGCGCATCAGGTTGAAACCTTCATCTACATCGTACTGCAGTTTCTCCCGGAACGGGTGAAACAATACAATCATCAGGAAAAAAAACAGTGCCACAAACGCAGGGACAAGTACATTTGCGGTCGAATTTCGGTCAAACCTGGACAGAATTGCTTCGGAATTCATTGGTCTTTATCCATTCGTAACGCTTTCGGCACTTCTGCATATGCAGGACTCAACTAATTGTAACCGCTGCACAACGGTATTCTGTTCCCGCTTACCAATTAAATAAACACGGAGGATTTTGGAACTGATCCCAAAATCCTCCGGTAAATTTCGGTGTAAAAGCCTGTTATTAACGCACGCCCAGCAGCAAATCGACTGTAAGCTGGTCCAGGCGTTCATATTTCAAGCCCCTTTCACCCAACCCCACACGATCGAAGTCTGCGTTCAGGAGCGCGTTCAATTTCTCAGGGTTATATACACCTGTGAGTCCGGCAGTGCTGCCATCATCGGCGTTGATCTCCTCGATCAGAGCCTGGATTTCGCGGTCCGCGTTCCAGCGGGCTGCTTTCTCTTTCAGGATCAGGTATGTGCGCATGCAGCCGCGCGCAAAGTCCTTGACCCCCTCATAGTCCTCGGTTCGATAGGCGTGGGCATCGAAGTGGCGGCTGCCCTGGTATTTGTAGTCCTCCAGCAGTTTGACTAGGAAGAAAGCGCTCTTGAGATTGACTGCGCCAAAGCGGAAATCCTGGTCGTATCGCCCGAAAGCCTGGTCATTCAAGTCAATATGGAACAGTTTGCCGGCTTCAATCGCCTGTGCGACCGCGTGTGTGAAGTTCAATCCAGCCATGTGCTCATGGGCGACCTCCGGGTTGACTCCCACCATCTCCGGGTGGTCCAATGTCTGAATAAAAGCCAGCATATGACCGGTGGTGGAATTATAAATATCGCCGCGCGGCTCGTTTGGCTTCGCTTCCAAAGCGAATTTCAGGTCAAAACCCTGGTCAATTACATAATCGCACAGGAAATTCATCGCCTCGCGGGTGCGCCTGATCGCTTCGACCGGGTCTTTACCTGCGTCAGTCTCAGTCCCCTCCCGGCCGCCCCAGAAGACGTAAACCTTCGCCCCCAGTTCTACGCCCAGGTTGATTGCGTTTACGGTTTTCTGTAACGCGTAAGCCCGAACCTGGGGATCATTTGATGTGAACGCTCCGTCCTTAAAGACTGGATCGCCGAACAGGTTTGTGGTCGCCATCGGAACTTTTAGCCCTGTCTCTTCAAGCGCCTTCTTGAAATCGGATACGATACGGTCGCGCTCCGTTTTCGATGCATCGATCGGCACCAGGTCGTTGTCGTGCAGGTTGACCCCGTAGGCACCCACCTCCGCCAGCAGGTAAACCAGGTCTACCGGGTCCAAAGGAGGCCGAACCGGCCCTCCAAAGGGGTCGCGGCCGATATTGCCGACTGTCCAGAGACCGAATGTGAACTTATCTTCCATTTTGGGTTGGTATTTGTCGTTCATTTATCCTCCAGAAAAAGGGGTTGGAAAAAATCTCTTCCGATAAATATAATAAAAATTATTTTCCGAGTAAATTTCTAGCCACACGTACGGCGGCACTGGCATCAGGGGCGAAACCATCCGCTCCTATCTCATCCGCGAACTCCTGCGTTACTCCTGCCCCTCCGACCATTACTTTCACCCGATCCCGCACACCGGCTGATTCCATCTCGCCCAGGATAGTGCGCATCATCGGCATTGTTGTGGTCAACAGGGCAGACATGCCGACCAGCTCAACTTCTCCTTTTTTAATTTCAGCGATAAACTTGCCGCCCGGGACATCCGGCCCGAGATCAACAACTTCAAAACCGGCACCTTCCCACATCATCGCCACCAGATTCTTGCCAATATCATGGAGATCACCTTTCACTGTGCCGATAACCACCTTTGCGACCGGTTTTGCGCCGGTCTCAGCCAGCAGCGGACGCAACAGGCGCATGCATTCCTGGGTTGCGATAGCAGATGCCATCATTTCAGGCAGGAAATATTCTCCGTTTTCAAATCTGCTTCCCACTTCAGTCATGGCTGGGATAATTGCCTCATCGATAATATACTGAGGTTCGATTTCCTCCGCCAACGCCATTTCTGCAGCATCCCTCGCTGTGGTTTTGTTCCCGCTGATTACTGACTCGCTCAACTCAGCCAGAACCCCAGGTAAGGTTCCCTGTTTAGCTGCAAGCGCTTGAGCTTCTTCCCTGGTCATCGCCCTGGCAGGCATGATGTCTGGGCTCTGGCTTACTAATGAAGGCTTCTCTTCCACCAGTGGGTACCCTTCCCAGTACTCTTCCGGCCGGCGGCCTGGTGCATTATTCTCGCCGTATACACCGTATTCCTGGAGAGCATTCCACATTGCCATAATATTCTCTGGCGGAACATTAGCCTGGATATTATGCACAGTTGCGGCAACAAATCCACCACTGGGACCAAAATCATCTATCCGCCGCCGTGCTTCATCCCAAACTTCCTGGGGAGAGCCATTAAGGAATACTCCCTGAGTATCCACAAGACCTCCCCAAAACGTAATTTCATCCCCGAAATCACGTTTTAATGCTTTCGATTCCATACCAGCTGCGTTCACCTGAACCGGGTTGATAATATCAACCCCAATCTCGATCAGGTCAGGTATGATCTCTCTGATCGCACCGCAGCTGTGAAAGAATATCTTGGCGTTTGTGCGGGATTTGATGAAGTCAAACAATTTTTTATGGCGCGGTTTGATCAGCGTGCGGTAATCCTCTGGAGAGATTAACAGGTCAAACTGGCCTGCGACATCATCTGCTTCCTGAACCACGTCAGCGTATTCACCGACCATCGGAAGGACGATATCCCAGTACTCCATTTTTAATTCAACGATTTTATCCATCAGGTATTCGAGCCACTTGCGGTTTGTTACAAAATCCGGGTAGAACTTAGCAAAGCCGCGCATCCAAGCTGTAACTTCTACCACCCCTGCACTTAATCCACCTAAAATTACCAGTTCTCCCAGGTCTTCAGCGACCATGCGAGCTCGCTCCTGAAGTCCTACAAAACGGTTCGGATCAGTTGGATCCGGCCAGGGAAATTTGTTAATGTCTTCAATACTAGTAGCCTCTGCAAGAGGATGGTCAAACATATCATAGAAAAAGCCCCCATCTTTAGGTTTGCGCCAGCCGATCCCCCATTCGTCGTGGAAGAAATCGTATCCAGGCATGTCTGTTGTATTGATCTCGATTCTGAATGTTGCCGAAGAACGAGGCGCTACATTGCGCACGTCTGAGCTGAGGCTCTCGCGAACATCGTCATCCACGTTCGCGATCTGTTGGAATATATCCATCACCCCGATTTCCACCTCAGGTAAACCAAGGGTTTCGCGCAGTTTTCGGTATGCGTTTATATGGATGCTTGTAAGTACTGTACCACCCAGATCAAAGGGGACCCGGTCCGCCTCTTTATGTTCCAGAATCAACTTTCCGCGTTCTCTCGAGTTCATAAATTTCCTCACAGAAATTAAGGTTGTTAATCAATCCAACCATAGTAATCGGTTGAGTTCAGCCCGCACCCGGTCACAGATCTGCTGGCAGGCTGCGTTTAAACATTTTTCGCCTTCAGAGGCGTCAGCAAAGCGTGGATCATCATCCTCTCTCACAGTCCGGTCCGGTGTTGGACTTCCTAAAAAAGTAAAGTAATCGATAACGGCAAAGTCTATATTTTTAAGCGGTTGATCTTTTGACGGGAGTTTGCTTAAATCGACGGTCTCCGGCGCCAGTTCTAGCATGACTGAGGTCTCTATCCTGGAAGCGTGCCCGACCTCAAATATCCCTTCTTTATTTTGGACAAACGGCAACGCTACCAACACCTGAACCCTCCTTTCAGCGTTGAATTCTGCAGCCAACCTTTCCAGAGTTTCAAGTTGATTCGTGGCTGCATGCCCGCTGACCAGAACGATGACCTTGAAGTTCATAGATTCGATCAGCCGCAAGTGTTCTCTAACCACCAGCGCGAACATTTCCTGGTTGGCATACATGCTGGGCAGGCTGTTTGCAGGAAAGTCCATCCCGACGATCCATTCGGAAGAATCGAATCCAAGCCAGTCTAAAACCTCCTTCGGTCTTTCGCGTTCCGTACCAAAATAAAGGGTTGGCATCAACAGGCCTCCGCAGAGACTGGCTGCCATCTCAGCCACCCTCTCGGCGTTGAAAGAATCTACTCCTAAGGGAAGGTGTGGCCCATGCCATTCCAACAAACCAAGCGGCAGGTAGGCAACCGGAGCGTTCTTAATCTCTTCAAGGATCTGGTCGGGTCTTAAATACTGTATTTTACGCGTATCCATAATTTATTCAATCCAGGCGTTCGCCGCCATCCTGATTCCGCTGTCAGAATCCCGGATAACACCTATTTCAACTCCAACTGCTGCTTCAGGCGGGGTGAAAATATTTTCTAATACCACCTCATTCTGCGGGCTGACCCTGCAAATTTGTTCAGTTGTGATCCTTTCACCGTTTTCATTTATCCACCATAAATTCAATGCCCCGACATCAAATACTCCCAGTTCTGCCTCCACTTTCACCATCTCTTCCTGTCTTGCGGCAGATAACGACTTAGAAAAACAACCCCCATCTGAAACTTCAACAATCGTTCCGGGGCAGCGGCATGCTCCCCATTCAATCGTAAAATAGGTGCTCTTCCCCGGATGAATGTCGCGCATTGTGCTGAGCACCTCAGTCTCCATCAGGTAAATTTGACTTTCAGAATAATCAAGGCTTTCCACAACCCCATCCCCTACCGTCCAGCATTCAACCGTAGCACCGTCGTCTGGGTATTCTCCACCTAGTTCATAATCAAATTGTTCCACAAAACCATATCCCTGGCTGTTATTGCTGAAAGCGATCCACCCTCCAGGGGAATCAATCCCTACTTTGCCGATTTTCCACTGGTATGAAGCTTTGAAAAGACCACTTTGCTGATCACCGGTCCATTGGGGGTTATTTTCTTCCCCGAACATAACGTTAAAACCTCTTGGGAAACGGCTGTTTGGGTCTAGCGGAGCTGTCACCACACAACTAGAATCATGCCCTTGTTCAGAATGATTACCCAATTTAGCTGCATTCAACTGCACAACATCCCAAATGCTCCAGCGGATCTGTCTATCTGTAATATTCGTGAATGCAAGATCCAATCGAACACGGCTGCTGCCCTGGATAATTCCAACCTGTCGGGTAATCTGCACTCCCGTTCTATAATCGGGTGGGCTTATCATTTTCAGGCTGGCAAACGAATCCTCGCATTCTAATTCGGCCAAACTGTAGCGGCCTGTATCCAGCACAGGATCAGGCGGTCCGTGCCACTGGGAGTCGTCCTCCCATCCTTGTGGAGCTGGCCAGGTCTTGTCGCCTCCGTAATTCTTCCAGTCAACCAACCTGCCCTGACCATAATTCTCTTCAGGACTGAACAGTTTCCCTGCCAATTCAGGATCCACGTACAGGTATTCATATGACCCCAGATTAAAGGCCATGATTCGCCCGCCGATATCCGGCACAACAACAAGAGTAACCAGATCGTTATCCAAAGTTACCGCTCGCCAGCCGCGAAATTTCGACTTTTTACAGCTCACCTTACCCATTAATTTTCCCACTGCTCAGATCGTCCAGCCATCCAATCCCAGTTCTGTTCCCGCCGTTTGAATTCCCAGAGTTTGCGACTCCGGTAGCGTACATGATTATCGTCTCTTCGTCACACTGCTCTTTTTCAAGTATCGCAGTGACTTCCTTTTCATGCATTACAACCACCCGGTCTGACATCGCCAGGATTTCCGGCAGTTCCGATGATATCAGCATGATGCTGATCCCCTGGCTTGCCAGTTCGCGCATCAGATGGTAAATATCCGCTTTTGCGCCTACATCAACTCCATGGGTAGGCTCATCCATGATCAACAGTTTTGGATTGATTGTCAACCAGCGAGCCAGGGTAGTTTTTTGCTGGTTGCCTCCACTCAGGCTGTTGACTGGTTTTTCGAGCGAATCAAGTTTTATGCTCAGGTGGTCAATATACTTTAATGCGTTCTCACTAACTTGTTTTCGGTTGATGATTCCGCCACGGCTCAAATCGCCCAGTTTAGCCACCATCATGTTGAAACGGATCGATAAATCCATGAACAGAGAAAGGTCTTTACGATCCTCCTGTACCATTGCGATTCCTTTTTTTATCGCCTGTGACGGGTGCGAAAAAAGTACTTTTTCTCCATCCAAGAAAATTTGTCCGGTTTCGTAGCGGGTATGCCCAAATATCGTAAGCGCCAGGTCAGACCTTCCAGCACCAACCAAGCCTGCAAATCCAACGATCTCCCCCTTTCTGATATCAAAACTGATGTCCTTGAATTTTTCGGATGTCAGGTTGCGGACTTCTAGCCGTTTTTCTCCAATATCATGCCCATCCTTTTCCATCTCGCGGGTCAGCTCTCGGCCGACCATCATATGAATGATCCTGTCAACGGTGGCATCTTTTTTCTCCAATGTACCCCGATGAGTTCCATCTCTGAGTACACTGATCCGGTCTGCAATATGCAGCACCTCTTCTATCTTATGGGATACATAAATAATTGCAACATCTTTCTTCTTCAATTCCTTAATAACCTCGAACAAGCGCTCAGTTTCAGTTTCAGAAAGAGATGAATTGGGCTCATCCATGATTAACAGGCTTGAATCGAGCGAAAGCGCCTTGGCAATCTCGACCAGCTGACGCTGGGAAATAGTAAGGTCGCTAACATTGGTCCTGGGATTGATATACAAGCCGACTTCTTCAAGCATCCGTCGGGTATCCTGCTCTGCTTTCTTCCAATGTATCCTGCCGTTACCGGAAGGCATTCGTCCCATGTATACATTTTCTATCACATTAAGCTGGGGCATCATCGCGAGCTCTTGATGGATCACTGAAATGCCCGCTTCAATCGCTTCGCTCGGGTTATCAAACTCCACAACTTTACCTTTAAACTCGATTACCCCGCTGTCACGCCGAACAATCCCTGCCAGCACATTGATCAGTGTCGTTTTGCCTGCACCATTTTCACCTACAAGGGCATGAACCTCACCATAGCGAACGTCGCAATCCACGTCCTTTAACGCCTGAACACCTCCATATCGCTTGGATACGTTGTACACCTTTAAGATGTTTTTATCGTTATTGTTCATCAAATTGCGCACACTCCTGTTTGTAAGAACGTTTAAATCCAAGATTGTGATCGGGTGGTATAACCACCCGATCACAAATCAATTAAAGATTACGGCCAGAATTGGTCGATGTTTTCTTTTGTGACGATGTCAGCTCTGGTGACCAGACGACCGCACTCAGGGGCAACCCCTCCAACCAGATAGTTGAACAACCGGATGGCGGGATCATGACCCTGCGCAAATGGGTCCTGACCGATTGTGGCATAGACCACGCCCTTCTGCACGAATTCCATGGTCTCATCAACGAAGTCAAAGGACACTACCCAGACCTCGCCAGCTTTACCAGCATCTTCAACCGCCGCAGCAGCCCCGAAGGGTCCGCCTGCGGTCACATAGATGCCGGCCAGATCGGGATTAGCCGACATGAAGTCCTGCGCCTGGGTATAGGCCGTGTCGCCTTTATCCAGGTTCTCCACCTCGCCCACAATCTCGATCCCGGGGTATTCCGCTGCACACTTGTCAACAAAGCCGGTCCGGCGCAGCTCGTGCGCTTCAACCGCAAAGAAGCCGGTGATGATAGCCACTTTGCCCTCGCCCCCTATCGCCTCGGCCATCGCCTCGCAGGCTGTTTCACCCTGCAGGTACAGGTCCGCACCAACAAAGAACAACCGCTGGTTCTCGACCTCTGTCTCAGAGTTGAATGTCGCAACCGGGATGCCCTGCTCCACCGCAGCATCGATGTACGGCGCTACTCCGGCATCGCCCGCTATCGTTGCGATCGCATCATATTCCTGGGCAACTGCAGCCTCAATCGCCTGTCCAAATACATCAGCTGTGTGCTGGTCGCCGGGTACGATCCAGTCAACGGTCACCCCGTAAGGCGCCAGTTCATCGGCTGCTTGCTGTGTACCTTCTTTCACCGGAATCCAGAATGGGTTGTTCTCCAGACCCAGCACCGCAATCTTCATCTCCGCTGGTGGTTGCTCGTCAACCGGCGCTACTGTGCCCTCGTCTTCCGGAGTGCACGCGCTGTCGAACGCCGGAGGAGGCGGCAGTTCCATCGCCTCTTCCATGGGTTCTTCTTCTTCAGCTGGTTCTCCACCGGGCGGAACCCAGAATTGGTCGATGTTTTCTTTTGTGACGATGTCAGCTCTGGTGACCAGACGACCGCACTCAGGGGCAACCCCTCCAACCAGATAGTTGAACAACCGGATGGCGGGATCATGACCCTGCGCAAATGGGTCCTGACCGATTGTGGCATAGACCACGCCCTTCTGCACGAATTCCATGGTCTCATCAACGAAGTCAAAGGACACTACCCAGACCTCGCCAGCTTTACCAGCATCTTCAACCGCCGCAGCAGCCCCGAAGGGTCCGCCTGCGGTCACATAGATGCCGGCCAGATCGGGATTAGCCGACATGAAGTCCTGCGCCTGGGTATAGGCCGTGTCGCCTTTATCCAGGTTCTCCACCTCGCCCACAATCTCGATCCCGGGGTATTCCGCTGCACACTTGTCAACAAAGCCGGTCCGGCGCAGCTCGTGCGCTTCAACCGCAAAGAAGCCGGTGATGATAGCCACTTTGCCCTCGCCCCCTATCGCCTCGGCCATCGCCTCGCAGGCTGTTTCACCCTGCAGGTACAGGTCCGCACCAACAAAGAACAACCGCTGGTTCTCGACCTCTGTCTCAGAGTTGAATGTCGCAACCGGGATGCCCTGCTCCACCGCAGCATCGATGTACGGCGCTACTCCGGCATCGCCCGCTATCGTTGCGATCGCATCATATTCCTGGGCAACTGCAGCCTCAATCGCCTGTCCAAATACATCAGCTGTGTGCTGGTCGCCGGGTACGATCCAGTCAACGGTCACCCCGTAAGGCGCCAGTTCATCGGCTGCTTGCTGTGTACCTTCTTTCACCGGAATCCAGAATGGGTTGTTCTCCAGACCCAGCACCGCAATCTTCATCTCCGCTGGTGGTTGCTCGTCAACCGGCGCTACTGTGCCCTCGTCTTCCGGAGTGCACGCGCTGTCGAACGCCGGAGGAGGTGGCAGCTCCATCGCCTCTTCCTCAGGTTCCATCTGAACTTCTTCAGCTTCCGCCGGTTCCTCGGCTGCCTCTTCCACTACCGGTTCCGCTGCTGGCTGCGCGCATGAAGCAAGCACCAGCGAGAAAACCGCTATGATCGACAGGAGGAAAAACATTGATTTTTTATTCATTTCTCATTCTCCTTAGTGTAGTTTTGTTATTCGATATTTTCTTCTACAATTCTGCACAATCAATTTATTCTCCAATTCAAGCTTGGATATTCACCTCCTTTCCTAGAAATCAGGTTCTCCTCTTTCTCAATTGGTCCAGCGCCACTGCGAGAATGATGACAACTCCAATTGTGACCGTCTGCATATAAATCGGCAGCTTCAATAGCACAAATGCATTCCGAATTACAGCCATAATCGCTGCGCCGATAACCGCACCCAGGATGGTCCCTTCACCTCCCATCAGGCTGGCACCTCCGATAACAACCGCTGCGATAACATCCAGTTCTACACCCAGACCGAGATTAGTAGGCGCAGTTGATAGCAAGCCTGCGCCCATCACGCCTGCAAGCGCAGATAGAGTTCCAGTAATTGTGTATACAAACAAACGCACATTTCCAACATTGACGCCTGATAGCCGGGCAGCCTGCTCGTTACTGCCGACTGCGTATATTTGCCTCCCTAATACGACATTTCCAAGAAAATAGCTGAAAATAATCACCAGGATGAACATCTCGATAACTGGAAAAGGAACCTGCCCTATATGGCCTGCCCCTAAGAAATTTACTCCCTCATCCCGCATTGGGATATTGCTCGCCACGGAACCTTGTAATCCAGTTGCGATTAAATAGGTCAGACCTCGTGCAATGCTCAACATACCAAGGGTAGTGATGAATGGATTCACTTTTACTCGTGTGATGATTAATCCATTTATCGCACCCAGGATAGTGCCTACTGCAATACCCGCACCAAATGCCATCCATGGATTCCACTCTCCATACGTCATCAGACGCGCCGCAGACATAGCCGAGACTGCTGCAAGTGAGCCGACCGATAGATCAATCCCAGCGCTAACGATAACCATTGTCATACCAATTGCCATTATGGCAATCGTGCTCATTCCTCGGGCGACATTAAAGAGGTTCTGCGGTTTAGCAAAGTACGGGCTGGCGAATGTCATAATTATGCAAAGCACAATCAATGCGAAAAAAACGCCGGATTCACGATTGGCAAAAATCCTGCCAAGGATTGTCCTCACAGAAACGCTATCTTTTTTTGCAGACTTTGAGGTCCTTGCTTCTTGAGTCGTTTCACTCATAACTCCTCCAGATCGTATTCAGTAATAATTGCTCTTACTAAAAAATTAAAACTGGTTCACGTAGTATCTCATCCAGCACAAGCGCAACCGCGCCCATTACTGAGGCATCAGCCTGATGAGCAGATGGTACGATGGATACATTCTCCTGGTTCGGCGCTAGGCAGTTTGCGCGCACCGTTTCCTCAACCACTGGCAATATGTACGGGCTGGCCAGGTTCAACGCCCCGCCCAGTACGACCATTTCCGGATTGAAGATGTTGATAAGATTGGCAGTTCCGATACCAAGATAGCGTCCGGTTTCGTGCAGTGCAGATAAAGCAACTTCATCCCCTTCAGAAGCTGCTTCGAGAACCATTTCGAATGTTATCAGTTCGAGTTTTCCACCAGCTTTCTCGCGCAATGAAGAAACCGCCCCGGTCCGTAAGATCCGGCGCACCCTTCGTTCCACGACCCTCGGCCCGACAAAGGTCTCCCAGCAGCCGCGTTTTCCACATCCGCATAATTCCCCGCCGGCATCAAATGTGATATGACCAACCTCGCTGGCATACCCGTAGCTTCCTCGGAAAAGTTTGCCGTCCAGCACGATGCCGCCCCCCAGCCCGTACCCGGCGCTGAGAAAAATGAAATTCTCAACCCCCTGAGCAGCGCCAAAATAGTACTCGCCAAGCGCGGCTGCGTTAGCCTCATTTTCAACAAAAAGGGGGAGTTTGAATCGTTTTTTTAAAATCTCTAGGACCGGTACATCCTGCCATTTCAGGTTAGGCGCAATCCGCAGGCGTCCATCGTGGTAATCGACCAGACCCGGTACTCCCACACCAATGCCAAGCCGGGCTAAATCACTCACTTCTGGAGCTTCTAGACCTTCCTGGATGATCGCTTCCAGTTTATTCAAAGTATCTACCTGCCCCTGGCCAGGCGTGATCGGGACACGTTTCCTCCACAAAATATTTGCAGTAAAATCGGTGGCAATCACCAGCAGGTAATCGACGTTAATCTCCGCTCCCAGCGCACAGCCGCCGCGCGGATTTAATTCCAATAATCTCCCTGGACGGCCAATTTCTGGCTGCAGGAATTCTGTCTCCCGCACAAGATTCTCGGATATTAAGTCATTTACAATGCTGGAAACGGTGCTGGCATTCAGACCAGTCTCTTGAGCCAGCTTGGAACGAGAGTATGAATTATCCTTTCGCAGTTTCCCCAGGATGAGCGAACGGTTCACCTTTCGAACCCAAACATGGTCAGCGGTGCTGTTTTTACGAACCGGGGGCATTACTTTATTATTCTCTTCTCACTCTATTACTTTATTGTGCCAATAAAGTAATGGTATTATATAGAATCAAAATGCTTATGTCAAGTTTTTTATATTAAAAAGTGGGAAAATCACAGGTATTCAAACAAGAACTTAGCAAAAAGAGATCAAAACTCACGGGTTTCCTCAATTCAAGGTATTATTGGGGGAATTAAAAGTATTAATAGGAATTATAAATGCCCCATTACCTCGCCTTGACCTGTGAAGCTCTCTCCCGCAGCATCTATTTGACCGCATCCGGTTCGCCAAATACGATTACCGTGCGGCTATTTCGCCAGGGTTTGCATAATACCCCAAGGAACTTGCGCTCCACGCTGCAGGCTGAAATCAATGGGGTAGAGCGGGACAAATATGATGCGGTTTTGCTGGCTTATGGGATTTGCGGCACCTCCACAGTCGGGCTTACCTCCAGCCACACTCAGCTCGTCATCCCGCGCGCCCACGACTGCATCACGCTCTACCTGGGATCACACCAGCGCTATGAGCAGGAGTTCAACCGCCACCCCGGCACTTACTGGTACAGTGTGGATTATATCGAGCGCAACGACGAAGGAGCCAGTGTGGCGCTTGGCGCGGCTGGCATTGAGGAGCAGGAAGCCCAGTACGATGGGTGGGTCGAGAAATTCGGTAAGGAGAGCGCCGACCACCTGCTGGAGACCATGCGATCCTGGTCGCAGCACTATACCCGGGCAGTCTTTATCGATACGGGGTTAGGGAGGAGCGAACCGTACGAACAAATCGCCATCGAAAAAGCCGAAAAGGAAGGCTGGGTTTACGAGCGAATGCAGGGAAACAGACGCCTGATCGAGGCGCTCATCAGCGGGGATTGGAAACAGGATGAATTTCTGGTTGTTCCGCCTGG